>CAYTVI010000045.1:0-16066 GCA_964441765.1 uncultured Sulfurospirillum sp. | reverse complement strand
AGGCGTTGCACATCACTCGTCCCACCATCTGGGTAAAGGCATACGACTTTGATGTTGGGCTTGTTAGCAAACGTATCAAGTGTTGCTGGACCTGTGTCTCCACTGGTGGCTGCAAGGATAAGATATTGCTCATCTAACTTTTGTGCAAGGTGTGAGAGGATATAGCCAAATGGTTGTAATGCCATATCTTTAAAAGCACGTGTTGGACCATGATAGAGTTCATTGACAAAGAGGTCTTCTTCGATTTGTACTAACGGTGTTGGCTCACTTGCATCATCAAAATGATCATACAATGAGACTGCTTTTTGTAAGACTTCTTCTTCGATGTCAATGTTGAAAAGTTTTAAAATATCAAGTGTGACCTCTTTGTAGCTCTTCTTTGAAGCTTTTTCTAAAAAAGCAGTGTCGATTTTTGGTAAGGCTTCTGGTACATACAGCCCTCCAAAGCTAGCACTTGGGTTTAAGATAGCAAATGAAAAAGGAACTTTATTTGGTTTAACACCATCATTTCCACGAGTTTCAATAAACATAATAATTTTCCTTTATTCTTGAATAATAGTTCCAATACCATCTTTGGTAAAGAGTTCTAAGAGGATAGAATGTTCAATTCTTCCATCAATAATGTGAGCACGCTCAACACCTGCATGAAGGGTTTCTAAACACGCATCTAATTTTGGAATCATTCCACCTGTGATGGTGCCATCTTTTTTGAGGGCTTTGATTTTTGCTTTATCAAGGCTTGAGATAAGATTGCCCTCTTTATCAAGCACACCTGGAGTGTCTGTTAAAAAGATGATTTTTTTTGCTTGGAGTGCAATAGCAATTTTGCTTGCAGCAAGGTCTGCATTGATGTTATAACCTGGATGGTCAATGTCATCACCAGCAGCGATAGGTGCAATGACAGGAATAAATTTTTCACGAATGAGGTGTTTGAGAACTTTTTTATCTACTTTCGTAATGTCTCCAACAAGACCGTATTTACCATCATCCATCGGCTTTGCTCGCATAAAGTTTGCATCTTTACCTGTGATACCAATGGCTTTAGCACCATGATGGTTAAGTAGCGTGGTAATTTCTTTGTTGATACTTCCACTTAAAACCATTTCAACCACTTCCATAACCTGTTCGTCTGTGACACGTAAGCCATCGACAAAGTTACTTTTAACTTCTAATTTATCAAGGAGTGAGTTGATTTTTTTGCCACCACCATGAACGATAACAGGCTTAATGCCGACAAGATAGAGCAAAACAATATCTTTAGCAAATTTTTCTTTGAGTTCGGGGTTGATTTGTGCGGCACCACCGTATTTGATAACAATGGTTTTTTTACTAAACTGTTTAATGTACGGCAATGCGTCCATTAAAATTTGTGCTTGTTGAATTTTTTGTTGCACGTGGTATCCTTATGTGGTAAATAAGAACTTTTATTTTAGCGTTTAGGAGCTAAAAGAGCGTTTATGTTAGCCTTGGTAATAGGGCAGATTTCGATATCTAGCTTTAGGATGGATAGAGGGATGTCAAATGTTGCCATTTTGACAGCATCTTTTTGTGTGGTTAAAATCGAACTTGCTTGGTATTCATTGAGGAGCGTTTCAAGTTCTTTCTCAGTGTACATGTAATGGTCTTTAAAGGTGACTTTCCCAACCAAAGAAGAGGGTAAATAAGCATCTAGTCGGCTTGGCTTTGAAATAGCTGTGACGAGAAGCATACGCTCTGTAGGGTTTTGAATCTCAACGTGACGGGTAAAATGTTCACCTTCACAAATGACCAAATCCGCTTCGTTGTAAAGTTTTTTAGACTCTCTGTAAGGTCCGCTTGGGAGGCAAAAACTATTGTGTGGTTCAGGATTTGGTTTCATCAAAATATCTATTTTTTGGATAAAACTTTTAGAAAAACCATCATCTAAAAAAATCATTTTAGCGCCTCTTCGTTTAGCAAGTACAATGGCTTCTAAACGATCTTCACTCACGATAACAGTTGTTTTGGGGAGTGATTTGGCGTAAAGCATCGCTTCATCACCAGAAGCTAACGCATCACACATCACTTGTCCTCGGTCTGAGACAATAATTAGACCGTGTGATTTACGTCCATACCCTCTTAAAATAATCGCAACATTGTCATACTCTTTGGCTAAAGCAATACAAAAAGGCGTTTTGCCATTGCCTCCTACAGTTAAGTTTCCAATGCTAACAATAGGAATAGAGAAAGAAACTTTGTTTTTAAGTCCTTCTTTGCGTTTACGCCATACTATATAACAATAGATAGCTGTTAAAGGCAATAAACTATACGAAAGAAGCCTTTGAAAAAAAGAAGGGTAGAAAAGATATTTTTCTACCCATAAAACAAATTTTGAATTATTAAACACGATTTTTAGCAATTTCTTTAATTTGCTCGCAGATATGAAGGACGTCTTTATCACTTAAGCTTGCATAAATAGGGAGTGACAAGATTTGTTGATAATTACTTAGTGCTTTTGGAAAATCATTGACACGAAGGGAGTATTTTTGTTTATAATAGCTTAATAGATGCATAGGAATATAGTGCAATGAGGTGTAAATACCGCGTTCTTTAAGCTCTTTTGCAAAATTGTCTCTGTTTTTATCGATTTTGATAATGTATTGGGAATAGACATGGTCACGTTTTTTTACAGGAGTCGTGACATGAGGGCATGATGCTAATTCTCGATTATAAATATCTGCAATTTCCAATCGTCGGTCGATAAAATCTTCATTTTTCTCTAACTGTCCAATGGCAAAAGCGGCATTGAGCTCATTTAAGTCATATTTTAAGCCAATATCAACCACATCGTATACATAACCAAGATTTCCATATTTATCCCAGCCTTCACCCACAAGGGCATGATTGCGTAAGAGTCTTGCACGTTTACTTAATTCCTCATCTTTAGTGGTCATCATTCCGGCACTGGAGATTGAGTTATTGGACTGTGGATTAAAGCGAAAAATCGTAATATCAGCATCTAATGAGCCAATTTTCTTACCATTATACGTTCCTCCAAGAGCGCCCGTTGCGTCTTCTATAATTTTGATATCGTAAAGTTTTGCTAACTCATAAATACGCTTTAAATCAGCAGGTTGTCCCGCCACATGAGAGATAAATGCCCCTTTTAGCTTTTTAGCTTTATTGTTTTTGAGCACATTTTCGAGTTGGTCAACATCAATATTAAAATCATCTTTATCAATATCTACAAAAATAGGTTCTGCGTCAAAATGGCGTACAACTTCTGCGACGGAAGGAAATGCATTAACGGAGCAGATAATCTTATCACCACGTTTTAAATCTAGCGCACACATTGCTAAATGCATAGCCGCTGTACCATTGACTGTCGAGATAGCATCACCACATCCTGTATATTTTACAAACTCTTTTTCTAGGGTTTCAACTTTGTTTGCTTTTTCCAAATCAAGCACTTCATTGATAAGCGTTTTTTCTCGTTGGTCGATGGTCGGTTTATAAAACGGTATCTCTTTCATCATTTTTCCTTTTTAGTGTAACGCATTTAAATTTGCAATTGTAGGAAGCTTACCTTTAAATCGATTTTTTTCAATTCGCTCTAATGCCATTTCAACCAATGCTTTTTCAAAGCCATTAGCAATTAAGGCTTCTTTATCTAGATTCTCTTCAATGTGTGCATACAGAAGTTTGTCAATTTGAGCATAACTAAAGCCAAATTCATCCTCATCACTTTGCCCCTCCCACAAATCAGCACTGGGGGCTTTGTTGAGGATAGATTCAGGAACACCTAAATGGTGTGCAAACTCAAAGATTTCAGTTTTATATAACTCTCCAATAGGATTTATCGCACATGCTAAATCACCAAAAATAGTGCCATAGCCTAAAAGAATTTCACTTTTATTGCCTGTTCCTAAGACAAGAGCATTTTCTCGGGCGGAGATATCGTAAAGCACAGACATGCGCATACGTGCCGCAAAATTGCCAATACGAAGCTTTGAAGCATTTTTTTTATCGTAAAAGTAAGTATCGACTAATGAACCTATAGGAATTTTTTCAACGGCAATATTAAATTTTTCACACAAAGTGGATGCATCTAAAAAACTAGCTTTGCTTGAAGTAGATGAGGGAAGTATGAGCCCTAAGAAATGATCACCAAAGGCTTTTTTTGCAAGTACAGCTACCACGGCAGAATCGACACCGCCACTAATACCTAAAATAGCTTTTGAAAACCCAGCTTTACGAACTTCATCTTGTAAAAAATGAATCAAAAATTTCTCTAATTTTTCATATTTACTCACAGGTAACCTTCATAGCGTGATGAGTAAGAATTATACACAACTTAAAATTAATGCAATCTTTTAAGGTTATTTTTGACAAAAGGATAATTTTGCTATGATTGTCCAAAAGCATCTAAGGGTTTATGATGAAGATTAAAAGTAAAGCATGTGGCGATTATGGCACTAATTGTTATATTGTTGAGATAGATCAAAAAGAGCTTATTATTGATCCTGGGATGGATGCGGCTATGTGGGTTTTGCAAGAGGTAAAGAATCCTGTGGCGATTTTAAACACACATGGGCATTTTGACCATGTCTGGAGTAATGCAGAGCTCAAAGAAAAGCTTGATATTCCTCTTTATACACCTAAAGCAGATGTCTTTATGCTTGAAAATGACCCTTTTGACCAAGGTACGCCTTCAAGTTATCCTGATATCATTGTTGAAGGGAATCAAACATATGATATTGCAGGCATTGAAGTGAAATTTCTCCATTTTCCTGGACATACACCAGGATGTAGTGTTATTTTGATAGAAGATAGACTTTTTAGTGGGGACTTTATTTTCAATAATTCGATTGGGAGGTATGATTTTCCCTACAGTAGTGAAACGCAGATGCGTCAGAGTTTGGAGCGTTTTTTAACGATAGAAGAAGATTGGGAAGTCTACCCTGGACATGGAGCAAAGACAAGTGTCAAAAAAGAGCAAGGAAATATTCCGTATTGGTTGCGTTATTTTTAAAAAATCTACATAAAATCTTTTGCATTGAAATTGGATTGAAGCTCGTCAAGTTTTGTTTTTAGAATGTGTTTTTCAAGTAAAACCGCTTGGAAAATACCTTCAAAAACTTTAATTTCGTTAATTTTTCCTATCACTTTAATTTCACGCTTACGTGCATCTTCAAATCTACCTTTTGCTTCAAATTCGATAATATCGCCAATGCGTGCAGGTGCAAAAAACTTTGAACGACAACCGATGATAACAACATTTTCTTGATTAATCGCTGCAACGGCGGCGTATTCTGCCGCACCAAAAATAAATCCACTGTGAACTAAGCCAAATTCATCAACAACCATTTCATTAGTCGTTTGTAGCACTACTTTGGAGAGAGATTTTTTGAGTTCGGTGAGCGTTCCTACTAAAGAATTTTTGATTTTAGCATGGGTCAGTAAATCTTCGTTTAAAAAGTTATTGGTTTCAAGTGCCAACTCATCAGCGTTATCGATTTCATCTTCAAACGGTTCACTCATACTACTAAGCCCATCAAGGGCTTCTTGCGCGAGAGCTGATTTACTTTTTACCATGAAAAAAATTCCTTCATTCTTAATTGTGTGTGCAAATCGACGGATTTAGCGTTTTGCTTTAATATAAACTCTTTTAGGAGCAGGAAATCCTTCAATGGTAAGTTCAGAATTGTGTGGGTCAAGGAAGTTGTCCAAACTTTCCCCATAAATCCATGAAGTCTTTCGTTGTTCATTGAGGTCTGTTTTTTTTACTTCAAGAAGCTCTATCTCTCTAAATTTAGCACGCTCTAACCAGTTGTGAAGGGCAGGAATTGTGGGTACAAAATAGACATTAGGGATTTTAGAATAGGTTTTAGCCGGACACAGTGCCACAGGACTATCTCCATCAATCATAAAGGTGTCTAAGATAAGCTCACCCTCAGGATTTAGACCTTGGTAGAGTGATTTTAGGGTTTGAATGGGATCACTTCGGTGGTATAACACGCCTAAGCAAAACAAAGTATCAAACTTATGCTCATAAAAAGGCAGGTGCTCAACCCCTAACATCTCATAAACAATATCGCTTTTGATAAAATGGTTGATAAAATCAAATTGCGTTTTATACAGAGCCGATGGGTCAAATCCGACCAGCTTTTTAGGGTTTTGTGAAAGCATCCTAAAAAGATAGTAGCCATTATTGCATCCGATATCCCCTACGATTTTTCCCTCAAGGTTAAAATGTGGCTCTAAGAGATTGTATTTGATGAAGCTTTGCCATTCCGTATCGATGAACGTACCCAAAAGCTGAAAAGGACCTTTTCGCCAAGGTTTCATCGCTCTGGCACACGAGTCAATCTCTGCTTGATAGTTTACATGTAAAGATTGGATGTTAATGGTATTGCCTAATGTATAGGTGATATCTTCTAAAGAGGGAAGTGCATTCAAAGCCTCACGCATCGGCTTAATATCTTTCCATTCAAGCCAAGCAAGGCGTTCTTGCCTTAGATCATCAAGATTCATCAAGGTTTATTCAAAAAGATTTTTTGTGGTTTTAACGCTGACATCGACACCTTTTTTAACACCATCGGTCACGGTTTTATAATCTACTAAATTTTCATCGCACTCTTTATGATAAATACCCATAGCGTCATAATACTCTTTACAACCATTGTAGTAACGTCCTGAAACACCACGGTCATTAAAGTAGAAACAGCCTTGAAAAAGTAAAGCGGTGAGTAAAATTAATATTGTTTTCATGAGCGCTATAATAGCATTTCGATTATTAAATTTTCAAGGGTCATCATGGAGCACATTTTAGACCATTTTAGAGCCATCACAGCCACACCTCGTTGTAGTTTTGATGCGCAGAAGATGAAAGAGTATATTGTTGATTTCGCGAAAAAGTGTGGATTTGAAGTACAAACAGATGATGCAGGCAATGTTTTATGTTCAAAGGGCAAGCCAAAACTATGCCTCCAAGCCCATTATGATATGGTGTGCATTGGAGAAGTTTCTCCCATAGAATTGGTGCAAGAAGGAACAATTCTTAAAGCAAAAAACTCTACGTTAGGGGCAGACAATGGCATGGGAATGGCACTGATGTTTTATGCCATGCAAAACCATGAACACCTTGAGTGTCTTTTTACCGCCGATGAAGAAGTAGGGCTCATCGGTGCGTCACAGTTTAGAATCCCTTTGCGTTCAGATTACCTTCTCAATCTTGACTCTGAGGAAGAGGGCGAAATCTGCATCGGTTGTGCGGGAGGTGTTGATGTTATCGCGAAACTCTCTTTACATGTAACACCATTGCAAGAGGGCATGAAGCTTTATGAAGTGTGTGCAGATGATTTTTTAGGAGGGCATTCGGGCGTTGATATCGATAAAAACATTCCCTCTGCCATTAAAGTTCTCGCGTATGAACTTTTACGCCACCCTTTAGAACTTGTTCATTTTGAAGGAGGCGATAGACGCAATGCAATTCCTAAAAGCGCAAGGGCAATTGTAGCGACTCGTGAAGCGCTAAAACTTTTTGATAGCCGTTTACATGTAAAGCCTTTGGAGTCACCCCTTTTGACGCACACGTTGAAGGAATCATCTTTGATACTAGGGACGCTCAACGCTTTTGCGCAAGGTGTTCGAGCATGGGATAAAACGTTAAATATTCCCTCAGTGAGTATTAATATGGGGTTAGTGCGTATGCACGAAGGAGCTCTTTTGATGGATTGTGCGACAAGGGCTATGGATGATGAAAATTTAGCTATACTTGCGAATGAAACAGAAGCTTTTTTTAGAGTTTTAGGCTTTGAAGCACGTCAAGAGAGTTGGCATGGTGCATGGAAACCTAATGCTGGTCTATTTGCTCAAAAAGTCCAAAGAATTATGCAAAAAGCATATCCAGATGTTGCGATGTATGCAATACACGCTGGACTTGAGTGTGGAGAATTGATAGCCCATCAACCTAAAAAAATAGAAGCTCTTTCTATCGGTCCTACGATTCGTTTTCCGCATTCGTTACGTGAGGAGTGTGATTTAGATTCTGTTAAAAGAATGCATGACATTCTTGAAAATATTATTCATGAGGTACACTATGGCATTGATTAAATCTTCTTTTCTTGAACTTGGAGTTCCTTTAAAACATTTTACATTAGAAGACCCCTTTGGTAAACGCTATGAGAGTCAGTCGCTCTTTGGCAAAGGAGGCTTTTTAATTGCCGTGATGTGTAATCACTGCCCGTATTCTAACGCTATTTGGAAACGCCTGATCGCTGTGTCTGAATTTGCAAAAAAGCTCGATATCACAACCATTGCGATTAACCCTAATATCCACCCCAATTACCCAGAAGATTCACCTTCGCATATGGTCGATAAAATCGAAGAGATGGGGATAGAATTTCCGTATTTGATTGATGAAGACCAAGAAGTCGTTAAAAGTTTGGGTGCGGTGTGTACGCCTGATATCTTTTTATTTGATGCCGAACAAAAGCTTTATTATCATGGACGATTGGATGATAATTGGCAAGATGCACGCAGTGTCAAAGAAGAAGATTTAAGAGAAGCAGTGATGCAACTTTTTAGTAAGCAAGAAGCTCCCAAGCCTCAGCATCCTTCGCAAGGCTGTTCTATCAAATGGAAAGAGACCGTTTTAGGTTAGACCTTAAACCCCTCTTTGCTTTTGCAATAAGGGGTTAAAAAACAGTTTTCGCACAAAGGCTTGATGGCTTTACAGGTGTATCTGCCAAAAAGCACCATGGCTTGATGTAAGGTATCAAGCTCTGTTTTGAAGATTTTGGTAAGCTCTTCTTCTGTTTTAATCGCCGTTTTTGCACTACTTAGCCCCAAACGATGGGCGACTCTAAAAACATGCGTATCAACCGCCATCAAGTTAGCCTTCGTGTATTCTATCATCACCACATGTGCTGTTTTTTGTCCAACACCCGCAAGTCCCACAAGTGCTTTCTCATCCAAAGGAATTTCACCGTTGTAGTTTTCTACGACCTTTTGTGCCATTTTCAGAAGATTCGTTGCTTTATTGTTAAAAAAAGAGCAGGTATTGATAAACGATTTTAGTTCATCAATGTCCGCGAGTGCAAGTGCTTCTACACTAGGATAGCGTTCAAACAAAGCAGGGGTGATGAGGTTGACGCGTTTGTCTGTGCATTGGGCTGAGAGCATGACACAGACGAGTAATTCATAAAGATTTTTATAGTGTAATTCTGTGACTGCTTGGTCAAAATGTTCTAAAAAAAGAGCTTTAATCGCTTCTATCTCTTTCTTTGTTGCTTTTTTCATCGAATCTCTTTTGTGATTTTTAAAAATTATATCGAAATTAACACTTTGTTTAAGAAATCGTAATATGATTTGGGGTACAATACGCGAAATTATTAAAAAAGGATTTAAGTGAAAAAAGTTATTCTAAGTGGCATCGTGTGCGCGGTTTTAGGGATGAGTTTACAAGCAGCAAGTTACGCAACAGTGAATGGTGAAGATGTAACCGATCAAGATATTGCTGTGCTTATGCGTGCAATGCAAGGTGCAAAATTTGAAGAACTTCCTGCAGATGCAAAACAAAAAATTGTAGAACAAGCGGTTGAGCGTAAATTATTGACAGCTGAAGCGAATAAAAGTGGCGTAGAAAAAGAAAAAGAGTACCAAGAAGCGTTAAAACGTATCAAAGGTGATTTAGCATTAGAAATGTGGATGAAAAAAATCTATGATGGTGTTAAAGTAGATGCAAAAGACGTTAAAGATTATTATGATAAAAACGCTGACAAATTCATGCAACCAGCAACGGTAAAAGCAAGACACGTACTTGTGAAAAGTGAAGAAGAAGCAAAAGAGGTTATCAAAGCACTTGATGGTCTTTCTGGTCAAAAACTAGCGGATAAATTCGTTGAGCTTGCAACGACAAAATCAACAGGACCAAGTGGTCAAGGTGGTGGTGATTTAGGTTGGTTTGCGGCAAATCAAATGGTAAAACCTTTTGCTGACGCTGCATTTGCACTCAAAAAAGGTGAAATCACTAAAACACCCGTTCAAACACAATTTGGTTTCCATGTTATCTTAGTTGAAGATACAAAAGCATCAGAAAAAGCAACATTTGATACCGTAAAAGCACAAATCGAAAATGGTCTTAAAATGGAAAAATTCCGTGTACAAGTGGCAGAAAAAGCGAAAAATTTACGTAAAAATGCAAAAGTAACCATTAAGTAATTCCATATTAATCTAAAGGTATTGTGATGGTAAATACGAAGATTTTTGATGTTGTAAAACCGGGCGTATTAAGTGGTGAAGATGTGCAAAAAGTGTTTGCGATAGCCAAAGCAAATCACTTTGCACTTCCTGCCGTCAATGTTGTAGGAACTAATTCTCTCAATGCTGTTTTAGAAGCAGCAAAGGTGGCAAATTCTCCGATTATTGTTCAGTTCTCTAACGGTGGCGCTGAATTTTATGCGGGTAAAGGTGTGAGTGGGCTGCAAGCAGGTGTGTTAGGGGCAATCAGTGGTGCTTTACATGTACACACGTTAGCCGAAGCATATGGTGTGGCGGTTATTTTGCATACAGACCATGCGGCACGCAAACTTTTGCCGTGGATTGATGCTCTACTAGATGCGAGTGAGTCACATTTTGCGAAGGTGGGTAAGCCTTTGTACAGCTCACACATGCTTGACCTCTCCGAAGAGCCTTTAGAGCAAAATGTTCAAACGTGTGTTGAATACTTAAAGCGTATGTCTAAAATGGGCATGACTTTAGAAATTGAGCTTGGCTGTACGGGTGGTGAGGAAGATGGTGTGGATAACACCCACATGGATAACTCAGCGCTTTACACACAACCAAGCGATGTTGCGTACGCGTATGAAGCGTTGATGAAAGTAAGCCCTAACTTTACGATTGCGGCTTCTTTTGGAAATGTACATGGTGTCTATAAACCAGGAAATGTGCATTTGACTCCAAAGATTTTGGACAATTCTCAAAAATACATTGAAGAAAAATTTAAAACAGCTCCAACACCTGTTAATTTTGTCTTTCATGGTGGAAGCGGCAGTGAGTTAGCCGATATTCGTGAAGCTGTTGGTTATGGCGTGATTAAGATGAATATCGACACCGATACACAGTGGGCATTTTGGGAGGGAACAAAGGGGTATATTGAAAAATATGCCGCGTACCTTCAAGGGCAAATCGGAAATCCTGAAGGGGATGATAAGCCTAATAAAAAATATTATGACCCACGCAAATGGCTTCGTCCTGGTGAAGAAGCGGTTAAAAATCGCTTGTTACAAGCCTACGAAGACCTCAATTGTTTAAATCGCAATTAAGCCAAAGGAAGCCTCAGAGTGAGGCTTCCTTTTTTTACATGTAATGTCTTTTTCACCCTCACCTTTTCAAAAACACTCTTTCAATGGACATACGATTTATCTCAAACGAGATGATTTGCTTGACCCAAACTTTTCAGGTAACAAAGCACGCAAGTTTTACTACTTTTTGGTTAACGATTTTCCAAACATTACTCGTGTGGTAAGTTATGGCTCAAACCAATCCAATGCGATGTACTCACTCTCTGTGTTGTGTGCGATGAAGGGGTGGGAATTTATCTACTTTTGCGACCATGTTCCAACATTTTTGCGTGAACATCCCGTGGGGAATTTTCACTATGCCTTGCAAAATGGGATGAAACTTCGTACGTCTTCTTCCAAGAAAGAAGAAGCTTTATGCTTGGTGGATGAACAAACACTTTTTGTAGAAGAAGGTGGTAGGCAAGAAGAGGCAGAGCTTGGGATAAAACATCTTGCGAATGAACTTAGAGTTGATATTAAGAACGCTCACATTAAAAATCCGTTTATCTTTTTACCCTCAGGTACAGGAACAACAGCACTTTTTTTGCAAAAATATTTATCCTATCCAGTCTTTACATGTAATACCGTGGGTGATAGTTTGTATTTGCAAAAACAGTGGGAGATGCTTCCTCCTCAAGTGTGTTATCCCAAAATACTTGAAACCTCAAAAAAATACCATTACGGAAAGCTTTATCCTGAACTGTACAGCCTTTGGATGAGGCTTAAAGAACAGATGGGTGTTGAGTTTGATTTGGTGTATGACCCTGTGGGATGGAGCGTTTTATTGGAGCATATTGAGCGTTTAGAGGGTACTCCCATTTATATTCATCAAGGTGGACTCTTAGGTAATATCTCGATGGAAGAGCGCTATAAGCGAAAAAAAACTATAATAAAAGCTTAATAAGGAGAAACAATGTTACTTTTACAAAGCAATGACTCTAATTTCAAAACCCAATTTGATGAACTTTTGCGCCGTGGGCATATGGATATGGAAAATGTTTCCAAAATTGTCAGTGGAATTATCACCGAGATTAAGGGCGAGGGTAATGGCGCTTTAAAAAGACATATTGAAAAATTTGATAAATGGCATGTTGAAAGTGATGCATCATTGGCCGTTTCCACAGATGCTATGAAAAAAGCGTACGATGCGCTTGAACCTAAACTTAAAGTTGCATTGGAACTGGCATATAAACGAATTTACGCTTACCATGAAAAACTCATGCCTAAATCATGGCTTGATTTTGAAGACAATGGTAATGTTTTAGGACAAAAAGTAACTCCAGTTGACAGAGCAGGGCTTTATATTCCTGGAGGTAAAGCGGCGTATCCTAGTTCTCTTTTGATGAATGCCATTCCTGCATTGGTTGCAGGAGTCAAAGAGATAGTTGTTTGTACACCAGCACCAGAGGGTGAACTCAATCCTCTTTTACTTGCTGCAATGCATTTATGTGGTATCCAAAAAGCCTATAAAGTCGGAGGAGCGAGTGCGATTGCGGCAATGGCGTATGGCACACAGAGTATTCCTAAAGTGGATGTCATCACGGGACCGGGTAATATTTTTGTCGCAACGGCTAAAAAACTGGTCTTTGGAGAAGTGAATATCGACATGATAGCAGGTCCTAGTGAGATTGGTATTTTAGCAGATGAAAGTGCTAATGCACATCACTTAGCGATTGATTTGCTCTCTCAAGCAGAGCACGATGAGATGGCAAGTTCGATTTTAATGACACCATCTCTTGCATTGGCAGAAAAAACGCGAGATGAAGTTTATGCGTGGCTAGAAAAATTGGATAGAAAAGCGATTGCAGAAGTTTCGATTAAAGAGCGAGGCGCAATTATTGTTACACGTACTATGGAGGAGGCTGTGGATTTGATGAACCAAATCGCACCTGAGCATTTAGAAGTGGTGACATCGCATCCTTTTGATATTTTGCCTTCCATTCGCCATGCGGGGGCTATTTTTATGGGGGCTTATACACCTGAACCCATAGGTGATTATATCGCAGGACCTAATCATACATTGCCAACAGGTGGAACAGCGAAGTTTTATTCTCCACTAGGTGTTGAAAACTTCTTAAAACGCTCTTCTATCATCAGCATGAGTCAGCAAGGTATAAATGAAATCGGTGAAGCGTGTGCGCTGTTAGCTCATACGGAGGGCTTAAGTGCGCATGAAGCCAGTGTGCGGGTACGTTTAGAGAAGTAAGATGAAACTAGCGATTATTGGTGCAGGTGGGGTTGGTGGTTACTTTGGTGCAAAGCTCCTTCGTGCTGGGCATAATGTTAGCTTTGTCGCACGAGGAGAACATTTACACGCTATGCAAGAAAAAGGTTTACATGTAAAGCATCCAAGCCTTGAATTTGGCGAGAGGGTTGATGCTTTGGATATGTTTTCTTTGATGAAGCGTTCTCCTTCCTCTTTTGACGCGCTTATCTTGCTAACAAAATCAATGCAAACAGCTTTGATTGCCGAGCAACTCTTAGCGTGGTTTAATGCTACGTCATCATCCACGTATGTGATTTCTCTCCAAAATGGCGTTGAAAATGAAGCTATTTTAAGTAATTTTCTACCCAAAGAGTATATTATTGGTGGATTGACACGCAAAATTGGGGCACATGTCATCCAAGCAGGTGTTGTGGAAGCTGTGGGTATAGCGGAGACCATTTTAGGTACACTCGTAGAGGATGCTACTGCTCATGCTTTTGTGAAAAATTTGTGTGATGCATTTAATCAAGCGGGTATTCCCACAACCCTAACGCCTGATATTGCCCAAGAGCTTTGGAAAAAGCTTATCATCAACAATGGTGTTAACGCACTATGTGCACTTTTAAGGGTTAAAACAGGCATTTTGATGCACCATTCCAAGCTCTCTTCTTTAGTCTTTGGATTGATGCAAGAGACCGCCAAAGCCGCGCGGGTCTTACATGTCAATATCAGTGAAGAAGATGTGGATGCGATGTTTGAGCTTATCAAGGGTTTTGATTCGATAAAGCCTTCTATGTTGGTGGATTTGGAGCATGGACGTGCTTTGGAAATTGAAGAGATATGCGGTGTGGTGATACGTATTTTAAATGAAGTGGGGCAGGATGCTCCTTATACGAAGACGGTTGCTTTTTTACTTGAATTTACATTGGAGGAGAAACGATGAAGCCAAAAATAGGAATTTTAACTGTATCGGATCGTGCGAGTGCGGGAGTATATGAAGACCTCTCTGGAAAAGCGATTCTTGAAGTTTTAGGTGAATATTTAAGTTGCGAGTGGGAGAGTGTGTATGAAGTGATTCCTGATGAGCAAACGCTCATTGAAGAGGCATTGAAAGATATGGCAGATGAGCAAGGATGTTGCCTCATTGTGACCACAGGAGGTACAGGTCCAGCTCTTCGTGACGTGACTCCAGAAGCAACAGAAGCGGTGTGTGAGAAGATGATGCCAGGCTTTGGTGAATTGATGCGTCAAGTGAGCCTTAAATATGTTCCAACAGCCATTTTATCGAGACAAACAGCGGGTATTCGAGGAAAGTCTCTTATTATCAACCTTCCGGGTAAGCCAAAATCGATTCGAGAGTGTTTAGATGCAGTCTTTCCCGCAGTGCCTTATTGTATCGACCTTATAGAAGGTCCTTATCTTACATGTAATGAAGCGGTCATAAAACCATTTCGTCCCAAAGCATAATACAAAAGAAGCCTTACATGTAAGGCTTCTTAGTGACTCACTGTTTTGAGATAATCAAACTCTCCTATCATACTCCACGGTCTAATTTTTGCCATATACGCACGTTGTGATTTTAAAATTTCACGGTATTGAGCGTCTTTATTGGCTTGTTCTTCTTCAACTATGCGTGCTGAACGCTTGAGTTCGTCCATAACATCGTTTGGAAAATGGTTGATTTTAATGTGAGGATACTCTTTTTGCATCTGTGCCCATGTTTTGGCATTGGCATCATTGGAGGCATCTAAAAGTTCTCTTGCGGTGATTTTAATGGCACTTTCTAAAATGGCTTTTAAATCCTCAGGCAAAGTGTCTAGCTTTTTTTTGTTGATAAGATACTGTCCTTCACCACTAGGTTTACTCCAACCTGTGTAGTAATAAGGTGCAATTTTATGAAAACCCATTGCCATATCAAATGCAGGACTTATCCACTCCACCGCATCTAATAACCCTGTCTCCATTGCCATATAAAGTTCTCCTGGTGGAGTACTGAGGGCATTGACACCAAGTCGTGCCATGACATCACCCCCTTGCCCTGAGATGCGAATTTTGAGCCCTTTTAAATCATCAAGAGATTTAATCTCTTTTTTAAACCATCCTCCCATCGACATGCCGACACTTCCACCAGGGTATGCGACTAAGCCATAAGGCATATACACTTTTTCAAACAGTTCTTTTCCACCACCGTGATAATACCAAGCGTACTGTTCTTGCGTGTTCATCCCAAAGGGTGTTGTCATAAAAAAGACCAATTTATAATCTTTGCCCTTGTAGTACACGGATGTGGTATAACCAATATCGTACAAGCCTTCTTTCACCATATCCATAATGCCCAAGGGTGCTTTATGTTTTTGAGGAAAATCGACCTTGATTTTAAGCCTGCCGTTAGACATCTCATCGGCAAGTTTGGCTACTTTATGTGGAGCAGAGCCTAGAAAAGGGATCTGTTCTCCCCATGAAGATGCAAGGGTAAGGGTGTAGGTTTTTGGCTCAGCAAAAACAAAACTTGAAGATAGAAACAAGATAAAGAGTACAAAACGCATCATTTTTCCTT
>CAYTVI010000044.1:0-16549 GCA_964441765.1 uncultured Sulfurospirillum sp. | reverse complement strand
CTTGAGGCAATTAAACTCTCTTTGGTTGATTATCTCACCAAACCCATTGATTTTTTTATTTTGGAAAAAACACTCAAAGAGGCGGCTCGTAAAGTCATTCAACGTAAGCCCATGCACGTTACATTTTCTTCAGGGGCAGTTTATTCTTATCAAGAACGCAGTGTTTTGTACCAAACTCAGACCTATTCACTGACAGCTAAAGAGATTAAACTGCTTGATTGTCTCATCAAAAACCAAAAACGTATGACCTCCAAAGAAGAACTGAAGATATTTTTATGGAGTGATGATATGGCAAGTGAAAGTGCGTTTAAAAGTCTTGTCAATAAATTACGTGCCAAAATAGGTAAAGAAGCTATTGAAAATAGCTCTGGTGTGGGCTATAAAATCTTACTCGCTTAATTTACATGTAACGTTTTATGTGTTAAAAAGTAGCATTTTCGCTTCAAAAACTTCAAAATACCGCTTTCTTTTCTAAAAATCAGCAAGGCGACTTTCACGAAACTTTTTTCTTCTACACTTCAAATGTCTCAACAATACAATCACTTTCTATAAGGAGAAAAAAATGAAATTAGCTAAACTCAGTTTGGCGGCTATCGTTGTTGCTGGTCTCACAACCAGTTCATTTGGAGCAGATACGCTTGCGGATGCTTTTAAAAATGGTAAAGTAAATGGAGAGCTTCGTGCATGGTACTTTGAGCGTGATAGAGATGCAGCAGGAGGAAGTGCTGATATTTTCAATACGGGTCTACGACTGACTTACATTACCAGTCCCTTATACGGCTTTAACCTTGGTGCAACGCTTCAATCTAACTTTACGCCCTTTGCCGATGAAGATGCCAAAGTCGTTTATAAAGATGAGATGTATGGCTCAGGTGCTCAACTCTCAGAAGCGTATGTGAACTATAAAGTTGGCAATACCACCGCAAAAATTGGTCGTCAATTTATAAGGGGGGTTCCATTGATTGGAAGCAGTACTTCTCGTATGATTACACAATCCTTTGAAGGAGCACTTGTTACAAACACTGACTTACCACAAACCACATTAATGGCAGGTGTTATCACAAAATTCCAAGCAAGAACAGACGGTAACGAAATCGCTGATTTTAAACCACTCAACAATGACCATGATTATGCTTATACTGCTATGATTGTTAATAAAACTATCCCCAATGTGGAATTAACATTTCAGTACTTAACCGTGGACAATGACTCAAAAGGATCTTCTCTTGCCAATCGAACCAAAGGGTATGAAGATTACTACTTTGAAGCAGAATATGCTAATAAAATCGGTGCTATCGACTTTGGCATTGCAGGCAATTATCTTTATACTGATTGGGAAAGTTATGATGCCGCAACCATGTATGGTATTAAACTCAACCTTGGCTATGGTGATTTAAAAACTTATTTTGCTTACTCATCTATCAGTGATGATGATGGCAACAAAGGGGTAAAAGCAGGAGAAGGCGGTGGTGCACAACCAAATTATGTTAAAGGTAAGCAAGTCAAAGTTGGAACCTACAGCTCTGACACCTCTGGTATTTCTATTGATGCCAATTACAATTTCAGACAAATAGGCTTAAATGCAGGTGCACGCTACACACAACTCGATGTTAATTCTGTAGCCGCTGATCGTAACGATCAAAAAATTACTGACTTATACGCGACCTATAAATGCACAGGTACTTTAAAAGGTCTGGAATTTGATGCACTCTATACGATATTAAGCGGTGAATTTACAGCGGCAAACAAAGGCGAAGAGCTCTGGTTTAAGGCAAACTATAAATTTTAATCCAGAGTATCCTATGCTTACACACCATGTGACCATAGGGTACTTATCATTGAATCAGGAGAAAATAAAATGAAATACTTTGTAAATTTTTCTAAAAGCTTTTTGCTACTAAGTACTGTTGTCTCTTTTTCTGTGGCTTCTCCTACCCCACACGAATGTCCCAAAGAGATTAAAAACTTACCAGAAGCAACAACGTGTTGGCGAGGTCAAGATGAAGCTGGAGCATTTTATTGGATAGCAAAACCCAAACATTGGAATGGCAACCTCGTCATTCACTCGCACGGTGGTCCAGCACTTGGCAAAGCAAAATTTGAAAGAGCCACGGAAGATTTTGATCGCTGGTCGATTTGGGTTAGAGATGGTTATGCCTTTGCTACAACTTCTTTTAGGCAAGGAGGTGTTGAAGTCATGGCCGCAGCAGAAGATACCGCACGGTTATTGCCTATTGCGTCTAGTGTGATTGGAAAAACCAAAAAAGTCATCCTACACGGTCAATCGTGGGGTGCAAGTGTCGCAGCGCGCGCGGCAGAAATAGATGGACCGTTCTCTAAAGTAAGCCCTAAAATTGATGCTGTTCTTCTTACCAGTGGCGTTTTGGGAGGCGGTACAAAGTCGTATGATTTTAGACTTGACCTCCGCTCTGTTTGGCAAGCGATCTGTGAAAATCATCCTCGTGCCAATGAAACACAATACCCTTTATGGCAAGGACTTCCAAAAGACATGAAGATGTCTAAAGAAGACTTAACCCAACGTGTCAATGAATGTTTAGGGCTTGACAAACCCGAAGCAGAACGTAGTGCTAAACAAAAAGAGAGTCTTAAAACCATCGTCAATGTTATAAAAATCCCTGAAAAAAGTATTCAAGGACATTTATCGTGGGCAACAAACCATTTCCAAGACATTGTATTCAATCGCTTAAACGGTCGAAATCCTTTTGGAAATGATACGGTCAAATACATAGGCTCTAGCGACGATGAAGCCCTGAATAAAAAAGTACTTCGCTATAAGGCTGATCCAAGTGCGGTAGCTGATTTTGGAAAAGATACTGACCCAACAGGTAAAATCGCGCTTCCAATGATAACGCTACGAGGGATTAATGATCCTATCGCTTTTGTTGAACTTGCAAGCACATGGGAAGAAACAGTTACTAAAGCGGGTTATGTAAAAAACTTAGTACAACTCTATACGAATGACAAAGAGCACAGCTATCTCTCAGATGCACAGTATGTTAGTGCGATGAATGCCTTAGTGAAATGGGTTGAAAACCATAAAAAACCTACACCGATGGATATTGCAAAACAATGTAGCACCCTTGAGACAAAGTGGAATCCACAAAGTGATTGTAGATTTTTACCAGAATACAAACCTGAACCTCTTTCATCACGAGTTCCAGCGAGATAAATATAATCGACAAGAGGATTTTCCTCTTGTCGACTTTCCCTTTTACTTCGCGTAAAAAATCTTTTTAAAGGTTTCACCCCATTGTTTGATTTCTTCATCACTCAGCTCTCGAATCGGTAACACTTGTGCTTTATCCATGCCTTCAATTGGAGGGTAAATACCAGGGGTTAAGACATACTCACCCACTTTGCTCGCAAGCATTTTCATACTATCTCGTGAGAGCCAATAGTCCATCATCAAGCGTGCCGCTTCGGGATGTGGGGCATTTTTAGCCACGGCGATACCTCTTGGAGAACCCAAAAGTGGACCGACATTTGCCCAGTTAAGGGGTGATTTTGGCTTGGTAATGATGTACTTTGGCATGGAAATCGCGATCAGTTTTTCACCACTCTCCACCGGTGCTGGGGTTGGACTGAAAGATTTTACAAACATTGGTTTATTGGCGGCAAGTCCTTGCAAAAATGCCATCCACGCTTCATCACTCGCAAAAATCTTTGCTTCCTTTAGCCCCACCAACCATGAAATCGTTGTGGCATGACTGGCAGGGTCTGGCATAACAATTTTGTCTTTCCATTTTTTATCTGCCAAATCTGCATACGTTTTAGGAACATCTGCTTCTTTAACTAACTCTTTATTGTAAATAGGCGCAACGTATTCAATGGCAAATTGAACAATACCCTCTTCTTTCAATGCCCACTCAGGATAACCCACGGCTAAAGGAGAAGAGTAGGTGGCAATCACCCCTTTTTCTTTGAGGATTTGAAGCACAGGAAGCGGTCCTTGAAGCAAATCGGCTTGTAATTTTCCCGCGGCATGTTCGGTTAAAACCGTAGAAACATACTTGGCAGTCGAAACTCTGGTGTAGATAGCTTTAAGACCTGCACTTTGGCTAAAAGCGTCAATTAGCGGCTCAATCCCAGTGATATTGGCGTACAGATTAACGCTGCCCTCTTTTTTGGCTTTCACGGCATCCGCCGCATACACCGAAGTTGCGAGCAATGCACTTAAGAGACATCCTACAAACGTTCTCATCGTCTACTCCTTGTATCAGAATAGCTTCATTATACACTAAGACGATTTCAAAAAAGCAACCTCAAAGAAGGCTCGCTTTCTTTTTTAAAATCGTGTCTCGTTCTGTATCATTTTAAGGTAAGACAATCGCAAAACGTACACGTTTTGTATCAGGTTCGTACTGAATTTGCCATGACATGAGGGTGTCTATCACAGTGGTAGCGTCCAATTTTTTCTCTTGTTCTATCGCTTTTTTTACCATCTCTTCTGCTGTTGAGAGTTTTACATGTAACGCCGTGGGTGTATCGATGTACAAGGTATCAACAAGGGTGCGCATCTCTTTAAAAAAGGAGCTACTCCCACTCACGGGAGATTCGAGAAGTAGCTCTTTTAAGCCAAAAGACAAGATAGCTTCTTCTTTTTTAAAGACAACGCTATCACTCTTTTTGGCTTCATACACTTCTTGCCATCGTTTTTCTTGATTAAAGAAAGTGACAAAGCGGTAGTAAAGGTCAAACCCATAATGAAAACGCTTTCCATGAACTTCAGCCATAGGATAACTCGTATCACTGATGGCTTCGTTTACAAAAAGATGTGCAACATTTCGCTCTTGAAGTTTGGGTTGTAGCAAATAACTTTGCGCTTCGCTATCGCCTGCTAACGCACTTTTGAGTAGATGGTATTTGTATGCGTCTAAATCTTGAGTGACATTGGCATGGTAAACCGCCATATTGAAGTTAATATCTGCACCAAACGTATCGCCTTTATACGCTTCCATCCACAAAGCTCCGCCTTTTTTTCTATCGGGGCTGACATAGATGCCATTAAAATAAAACGTTCCCAAATCAAGTGTACATTCGGAAAAATGTTCACGATACCCTTGCTCAAAGAGCGTATATGCTTTTTCAAGCTCTTGGATATCACGGTACACCCTTCCCAAATAACAAATATTGCGTCGCTCTCCCGCCTCGATGGAACGCTCATACCACTCAATAGCCTTTTGAAAATCACCTGCAATGACAGAAGCATTGGCAAGGTGAGAAAAGAGATAGTTATCCTTTGCTTCAGCATCGTCGATTAAAGACGAGATGTTATTTTCATACGCAAACTGCAAATACTCAATCGCTTTGGTTGGTTCACGCTGAAGTAACCCAAGGGCTAAATAAAACGCTTTACATGTAAACCCTTTTTCCACACAACGCTCTTGTGTGTGAGCATCCACATAGGTGGTATAAAGTTCATCAAAAGAGGGTTGGTGCATCTTTGTTGTCTCTAGAGCAGGAAGCGATTGATAAAAAGGAGAATCTTTGAGTGTTTTAAGGTAGAAAAAAATGGCGCACATCGCAATCAACATCAGAAGAAAACGTATGTTAGAATACGCTAATCGCTTTTTGACAACGGGAATGTTAGGCTTTAGTTTACGTCTCACGCGGTTTTTCTTCTATGGAAGCAGCATTTTCTACCATCGCATTGAGGCTTTTTTTCAATTTTTGAAGCATACGGTTGACATGGATGAGATTTTCAGCCGATTGGATGGCAATATCTTCTGTGGCATTAACATTTTTATCAAATTTTTTCTTTTCATTCTCATCAATGCCCATGCCCTCAATCGCATCTTCCACCTCTTCAGCAAGCTGTTGGAGTTGAGTGACCGCATTTTCTGCTTTTTTCAAGGCGTCTTCAGAATCTTTCATTGCAATATTAACTTTTTGAACAAACTGCGATATATGAGAAGAAGCTTCTTTTAGCTCATCTTCACTGTTTTCAGGCAAAATGACACTTTGCTTTGAGATGAAAGACAAATCTCCACTGGCAAGTTCTTTGGCCTTTTGAACAAACCCTTCCACGTGCTCGATAATCTCTTTAGAAATGACAAACGCGTATAAAATAATCACCATACCAATTACTAAAGCAATGTATTGAAACTTCACAAACATGTCGTTTTTATCTTCGCTGTGTTCGGTGTAAAGCCATACCGCTTCATCCATAGCATTGAGTAGTTGTATGTTCTTGGTATGGATGTAGAGCATATGTTTGTTGATTTCATCTTCAATCGCAATCAAATTACCCAAATACACCTCAAAATCTTCCCAATACGCATTGGTCTCTTGAACGATTTTATACACTTCTTCATGACTTTTTACTTTTGGGTCTTGAAGAAAGTTTTTCATGGTTTTATCATACAGCGCTTTTGCATCGTTGAAAATAAGAAAATCTTGCCCATTGGCGGTACGCAAATAACGTCCCACATAAAGCCCCATACGTTGAGAGAGCATACGCTGTCGTCCTGAAAGGTCAATGTGAATGCCATCAAGCTCTGCATCAACCATCTTTTTCACAACCACATCGGAGAGAAATAACAATTTTTCCGTACGTGTTGTTAATATCTCAATATCCGGGCGCACTTTTTCAATAGAACGTTTGAGTGCTTCTATCTCTTCACGAAAAGGTTTCCATATTGCCATCACTTCTTGGAGTTTGGCTAAAATTTTCTCATTTTGAGGGGCATAAATCCCTTTAGCGCTATTACCATACAAAAGCTCTTTGAGGTTGTTTTCAAACAAATCAACCGCACTGTTAAGTTCACGAAAATCATTGTGGTGCCTGTGTATCAAAAAGAAAATCTCTTTGCTCATCTTTTGAGAAAGCATACGTTCTTTCCCCGCGATATTGATGATGAGCGCATCTTTTTTACTCATCTCATTCATCATCACCGTTAAAGCGATAACACACACCAAAACAAAGGAGAGCATTCCACCTGCTAATTTCATCTTAGCACTGATAGCTGTTGGTTTCATTCGTAAATCTCTCTTAATTCTTTTTCATTCAAAATCATCACAGCGTTTTTTTCAATCGCTATTGTACCATTACGCGTCAACTTATTTAAAATACGTGAAAGGGTTTCAGGTTGGAGATGAAGCATGTAAGCGATTTCGTGTTTTTTGATGCGATTAAAGGTATGCAAGTCATGAATCAGCATATGAGCCACTTTTGCTGTGCCATCAAAGACGACATCACGGCTGATGATACACTGCATTTGCTGAATCATCTTAAAAGATTCTTCTAAAATGCGCGTCATCAAGGCATGGTTGGAATAAATCATATCCCTAAATGGTTTGCTTTGGATGGATAAGATTTTGCTGTCTTCTAAAAATTCCGCATTGGCATAACAGCTGATAAAAAAACTATCAATCAGCTTTGAAACATTGAAAATCAAAGAGTTTGAATAGAGTTTATACAAAAAGATTTCATTGTCAAAACGATCGACTTTGTAAAACTTTACAGAGCCTTCAATGATATAGTAAATAGCATCTTTGGTATCTTTTTCATAAAAAAGGACATCGCCTTCTTGATGCTCTTTTAAGGAACAAAAGGAGGCAATATGTTCGATATCCTCCTTGTTAAGTCCTTCAAAAAGAGGCAAAGAGCCAATAAGGCGTGTATGTTCATTTAGCATCATCCAAACTCTTTCCTGTTAAGCATTTGATTTATACTTTTTTATGCGTCAAGCACACCTTATTTAAGCAAAAAATAGTTATTTGGTAAACGTCGCATCTTCAACAATAATTTTATAGACATACCCTGAACCAAAATTTTTATCAACATTTACAACACCTCTGGCTGTTACAATGTCGCCTACTTTTGGAAGCTCTTTAGAGGTAAAAACGATGCGCCCTACTTCAGCACCATCGCTGGTTCCATCTTGAATGTGAATAAAATTGCGTTCCAAAATATTGGCAGAGGCTTTCACCACTTTGCCACGTACCGCAATGGTTTTATCTTTCAAACTCACACGTTTTTCAATGGCTTCTTTGACACTGAGTGTATCTTTTTGTTTATAAGGAGATTCTTTAACGACTTCATTGATAAGAGCTAAATTACCACTTTCTGGAACTTTGGTTCGGTATTGAAGGTTTGAAGCAAAAATAATGGAATCAAACGTGCGGTTCAAACTTTTACTCTCAAACTTTTCGGTTCGCATCTCTTCGGTTAAACGCACTTCTGTCCCTTTTTCAATAGCAACACCTGTGACGGCAACCCAATGCTTATTTTTTGAAGCATCTTCAATCTGCATATACGTATAACCGCCACCATTTAAACTCTCTAACACCACACCTTCAAAGACATCGCCTTGTGCTGCAAAAAGGGCACTTGCACAGGCAAGTGAAGCCATCATTGTTTTCATTATTTTCATTTTTCTTCCTTTAATGTTCTGTTTTTATAAGAGAATAGTACCAAACTTAAAACCAATGCACATGCCACATACACCCATGTTGGAATGGGCACAGGATCACCTGTTGCGTAGGAATGCATCCCTGCAAGATAAAAGTTTACACCAAAATAGGTCATCAAAATTGACGCAAATCCAAGTACGGAAAGAACCGCAAAAAGATAGAGTGAATACCACTTTGGAATAAGCCTTACATGTAAAATAATCGTGTAGACAATAATCGAGATATATGCCCACGTCTCTTTAGGATCCCACCCCCAATAACGTCCCCACGACTCATTCGCCCAAATACCCCCTAAAAAATTACCAATCACCAAAAGAACAAGCCCTATCATAAGACTCACTTCATTGATGATACTCAAATGTTTAATCGCCATAACACTTTTTTGAGAGAGATTACATGTAAATAAAATCAACGTAAAAAATCCCAAAGCACAGCCCAGTGCTAAAAAGCCATAACTAGCCGTTATCACAGAGACATGCACCGAGAGCCAAAAGGATTTGAGTACGGGAACCAAGTTGGTAATCTCAGGGTCAATGTTACCCAAATGCGCCACAAACATAAAAATACCCGCCATCATCGTTGAGCCAGCGAGTGCAAAAAAGGAAGTGCGTAAAAAAAGCATGCTAAAGAGCAAACACGACCACGCGATATAGATGATGGACTCATAGGTATCACTCATCGGCGCATGACCGCTTACGTACCAGCGAAGGGCTAGTGCAAAGGTATGAACAATAAACAACAACGCTACTGCCAAAAACAAAGGCGTTCTTGCCTTTTCACTCATACCTTTTGGAGCAAAGACTTGCAAAAAAGCTAGCGCTAAAAGAACACATCCTACTATCAAATACGCAGGCGTTAAACGTTCGAAAAATTTTGCTTTATTGTAAAAAAGTTCCGCTTCAATGTGTTTAGCTTCCGGCATAATCGAAGCGCCGTATTTGAGAGCAAAAGTTTCAAACGCTTTTACATGTAAAATAGCTTGTTCATACTGACGTGTGAAAACACTTTCAATAAAACGTTCCGCTTGCTCTTGCAACAAAAGACCTTCATCGTTTTGAAGCTTCTCAAACATCTCAGGTAAACCTAGCCATGTGTGATTGGCATCATTTGGCAGTGGGAAAATTTTAAAAAGCGTGCCATAATAGACCATAAACGCGATGCTTAATCGTTCATCTACCTTAATCAAATCATTTTCATACGTTCCACGCTCACTAGGACGAAGCATCAACGCTTTTTGCACTTCTGTCTCTAGTTTATAGCGGCTTCCCTCAAAAAAGTCTTCAAACGATGCTAATTTTTGATGGCTTTGTAGCCCTAAAAAGGTTCTTAATTTTGGCGTTTTTGTCTGAATCATCGGGATTTTTTTCCACACCGTTGGGTGAGAGAGCATTCCTAAAAGCACTTGTGTAGCGTTCATCTCTAAAAGTGTGTTTTTTCCACTTAGCTTATAGAGTACCTCTTGGCTTAGAGTATCAAACGGTTTCATACGTCCCATGCGTGATTGAACGACCAGTTTACCAAAGCGCTCACTTAACACCACAGAGTTTTGGCGGTGCTCTTTAAGATAACTTTCAGCATACTCACTCTGTGAAAAAAGCGGTGTTTGCACACATACCAAAAAAAGTATCACTAAGGAGCTGTGTTTTAGTTGCGCTACAAGCTTTCTAAAACGTGATTTTTTATCAAAAAAGTTCATTAAAAGTCCTAAAAATAAGAGCGCATACCCAATATACGTCACTTCCATGCCAGGATCTTTTGTGACAGAGAGAATGGTCCCTTTTTCATCAGGGTCATAAAAGGTTTGGAAAAATTTGTACCCTTTGTAGGTCAGCGTATTGTTCATCGAAATAACAGCGTCTACATGCTTTGCTCCATCGACGATACGCACCTCACTAGCATACTCAGAAGGCGCGCGAGAACCATAGTAACGGGTGAGTTCAAAGGCTTTAAGATGTAGCGCAAAGGGCAAGGTAATCTCTTGGTTTTTTTCAGTCGAGAAAATCGTGTTTGAACTGCTGTTTTCACGTACCTTCATCACACCATCCACACCTAGATATCGGGTAAGCCCTGAGCCAATCAAGATAAAAACAAAAGCAATGTGGAAGGTAAAACGGCTTACATGTAAAAACATTTTAGTTTTTTGCACCACTAAAATGATATTAAGCGCACTCAACACTAAAAGCGCTTCATACCACAACGCATCATAAACATAATAGCGCGCACGTGCTGTTCCAAAATCATTTTCAATAAACGTCGCTACGGCTGCGCCTAGCGCTAAAAAGAAGAGTAAAATCAGGGTTGTTTTATACGAAGTAGCAACTTTGAGCACAATGGTCCTTAAAGAGTCATGGATGACACACTAAAAATTCTTAAAGAGCCTTTAGTATATCATAAAGAAAGAGGGAAAACCCTCTTTCTTTACTTAGACGTTACTTCTTAGTTTTGTCATAGTATGCAGATTTTGCATCGACTTCTGGCTCAAGAGCAACAGATTTTGGATGTAATCTACCTTTTTCAAGAGCTTCTTTTTTCCACTCTTTTTCCAATGTTTCTTTAAACTTCATTTTTTCAGCAATTAATGCTTCCATATTAAGACCAGCAAGCTTTTGAGCTTTTGCTTTGTCTGAGAAATCTGGAGCAATAAAATCAACTGCGCCGTATTTTGCTAAGACTTTAACAAGCTTGATACGTGCTTGTTGCGCTTTATCATTTGCAGAAGCCAATAAACGTAATGTCTCTTCTGGTGCGTGGAAGTAGTTACCATGTCCAGCAATCGCCATATCGCCTCTCCATTGTGAGTGACGGATAAGCGTTCTGATTTCTTTCAGTTCAGCATCGGTTGCACCCACACGAATTGCTTCACCTGTTTCTAAGTGTGCTTTTGCGATGTTGTCAAACGCGATGTCCATCAAGAATTCTTTACGATCATACTTTTGTTTAACGATATCTTTAAGCTTTGCTTCACTCTCTCTGTGACAATTCATACAACTCTTATCCATAGTCTTAAGTGGACTTTGGATTTGGTGGTCAGAATACTTCACTGAACCTTCTTGGGTGTAAGGCATATGACAATCTGCACATGAAACACCTTTTTGTCCGTGAATTCCGGTTTTCCAGAACTCCCAATCAGGGTGTTGCGCTTTTAGCATAGGTGTTTTAGAAATACTGTGTGTCCAATCAGAGAAATTGATAGCATCGTAGTATTTTTCCATACCTTCTGTTGTTGTACCATTTTCATAAGGAAGAGTTACGACCATCGCTGTTTTATCAACACCTTTAGCATCTTTCCAATCTGTCTTTTTGAAATAGTACTCTACGTGACATTGTGCACACACGAGTGAACGTTTTTCTTGATGTGTTGATTCTTCAAACGTTTTCATACCACCAATTTGAAGTGCTCTATCAAGGTAAGGAACACGTGCTTTAAGTTGTGCTGTTTTGTCATCATGACAGTTGTTACAGCCAATTGAGTTTACTGATTGCGAGCCGTATTTTGCCCATTTACCTGTAAAGTACTCTAACTCTCCATCTTCTTCAATCAAACGTGGAACGTCTGGAGATTTACATGTCCAACAAGCACTTGGAAGTGGACCTGTTTTTGCATCTACTGGAGCTGCTGGACGAAGTGAGTTGATATTGTCTTGTAACGCATAGTAGTGACCACGTGGTGCATTATAATCTTTTGCAAACGCATAACCTGCCCAAACAACGGGTAAATAAGGTTTTGCAGCAAGCATGTCATCAAGTTGGTCGCTCTCTTTTGTTTTCTTCCAAGAATCATACTGACGTGGGTAATATTTTGCCCACTCTTCACTTTTTGCTTTACCTGGAATACCCGCTTCACTTGGAGCCTTGTTAAGCTCAACGCGCTGTTTCTCTTTTTCATTGATATTGCTTGCCAAAAGTGCCATTGCGCCGATAGCAACCAAAGAACCAACTAATAATAGTTTGAACTTCATCTTTATTTCCCTCCGTTTATTTTACTTCTTTAACGCCTAAGTTATTAGGCGTGGTCGTAAGACCTCTGACCTTACCGTGTGGTACACCTTTATGACACTCCCAACATCGTCTTCCCGTAGCGACACTTGGGTCATCATATTTGTGGTTTAGGTCACTATTACTTACCATCTGTGAGGTTAAACTCGCATGACAAGAAATACAATTCTCCTGCACTCTCTTCGCTCCATCATCACTAATGGTAATAGCATTTTTATAAGTATTAAACGTAAAAGCAACCGTATGGTTGTAACCATCTTTTGCTTTTGCGATGTACTTATTGACCATGTTATCACGTGGTAAGTGACAATCGACACAGTTAGCCCTCTCCGCATGTGAACTGTGTTGCCATGTCGCATATTGCGTGTTCATGACGTGACAGTTGATACAGGCTTTGGGGTCACTGGAGAGATACGACAACGCTTTTGAGATATGTACCATATAGGCAAGAAAGCCTAGTGCTATCACAAAAACACAAAGTGCTGCGTATTTTAGGAATTTACTATTTTTCACATTCCCTCCTTAAAATTTCTTTGTCACTTTACACATAAAGCGACAACGCCTAACCAGACCGAAATGCGAGATAAACAGCCCTCGCATCAAAACAGACTTACGACCTCCTATTATTAATTTTATCTTAATTCAATAATATAAGTGAAAGTTAATAGGAATTGTATAAAAAATGTTCAGGAAAAACCTTGACTTACATCAAGAAAATAGCTAAATAAGAAAAATTACTGGTTGTTTTTTTCTGTCAAAACGTCTACGTCAAAAGAAAGAAAACCACCTTAAATAAGAGTTTTAGAAGAAAAATATGCCTAACTTATTTGAAGCAATTAAAACGTCAAAATAGTAAAATTTCTATAGTCTTAATATTTAAGAAAAAACTTACAACATTGCTTCTAAAGATTCTCTATCTAAAATCACCAAATGATTTTTTTCTTCTTGCTCAATCAAACCAGAGCTTTTAAATTTACCTAGTGTCCTCGAGAGTGTTTCAGGGGTGAGATTTAAAATAGAAGCAATTTGTGTGTTTTTGAGACTAGCAAAAAGTTCGCTGTTGTCTAAAATAAATTTAGCCACTTTCGCTTCTGCAGTTAAAATCACCTCTTTTTGAATAATATCGATAAGGATTTTGTGCTTTGCAATGAGAGATTTAATAATTTCCATGGAAATTTCGGGGTTTTTAAAGAAGTCTTTTTCTAAGGCTTTGTATTCGATGCGTAACACCTCTGAATTACTTGTAAACTCAGCGGTTGCAGGGTATGGGATGTTTTCAAAGTTAGCCAGTTCTGCAACAAGTCCTCCTGGGTAAAACTGATGCAAGAAAATCTGTTGCCCTTTGTGATTGGTTTTGTAAACTTTAAGCGTTCCTTGTAAAAGTACATAAAGATAGGTTGGCTCATCACCTTCATAAAAAAGAATCTCTTTGGCGTTGTATTTTTTAATGACTGAAATTTTTTCAAGTTTTGCGAGCTGTTCATCACTGAGTTTTGCAAAGCAAGGGATATTTCTAATACGTTCCATCAAAACTTCCTTATATTGATAGCGCGATAGTAACGTATTGTAGGTTAGGAAATTCTTTACATGTAAGCGTTAGAGTACTTCAAGTTCATCTAAATCTATCGTATTGCCCGCTCGCCACTTCTCGATGTGAAGGTCATTTTCCAAGATATGTTCAACAAGCCATTTGTGTGATACCACTTTCATTTTAGCCTGCAAAGTTTCAATCCCTTTAGTCTCTTTTAAAAGCGTTGTCATGGCATCAACAATGTTTTCATGAAGCTTTTTATGCTCTTCCAATCTTGGATAACCCAAGCTTTGCATATACACTTCTTCATCTTTAAAATGCTCTCTCATATAAGCAAAAAATTCTTTCAGTAAAGTAGCCAATGTCTCTTTTGTCGTTGTCTTTGCATCCAATGCTTCGACACAATTTGCTAATCTAAAAAGCTCTTGATGTTGCGCATCAATCTTTTCATGGTGTAAACTATAACTCTCACTCCACTCTTTTGACATCTGCTTTATCCTTCAAAATTTCTAAATGATTAACATTTTACATGTAAGGGAAACTCCTTACATGTAAAATTTAGAGAAACACTTTTGAACTAATACACGTACCCAATTTGAAGTAAAAGACGTGTCGAGCGTTCATTTTCACTCTCTACTTTCTCCCCACCAACAACACGAGCCACTTGCGCTTTTGTAAAAAAGCTCTTATACGAAGCTTGGTATCCAACACCTAAGTCACTTAAGTGTCTGCTTTGGCTTGTTCCATTATTATTTTCCATAGAAGCATACCCTGTATCGGCAAAAACACTTACTTTATGACTTATACTTTCTATCGTAGGAAGTGTGTAAAAAAGTTCCAGCCCTAAGAGATAGCCATTTTCAGAAGAGTGTTCTCCATCGGGAAATGCTCTTACACCATAAGCGCCTCCCAATGAGAAATCTTCGCTTCCATCCAGATTTTTATTACCTAATGCTTTTTGAAAGCGTAGGCTTGCCATTAAAGCATACTCAGGAGTAAACTCTACACCTTGTTCAATACTACCAGCTATCTTAGAATAACTTCCATCGGTATCCGTATTGGTAGGACTATCCAAATCGCCCATTGTCAGTGTTACTTGCGTAGAAAGTGTGCTATTAAATCCAAAAAGAGTATCACTTTTAGTATAACTAGCGCCCATATTAAGAGCGTCTGACTCTTTTTTCGTTAGCGTAGAGGTACTTCTTACCTCATCTTCCATATCTTTGTGTACAACGCCCAAAGAGAGGTTTAAGGTCTCTAAACGTGTACGAATCAAAGGATATGAAAGTGAAGCTTCCAAAGTCGTTGAATGTCCTAAAGCATCTAATGCGGCATAATCTTCCGCCAGTGAGTAAGTGGTTTTTGCCGCACTAATTTCTCCTCGAAGTCCATTTGCCATCAGAGGAAAATTATAATAAACCTTACCGTTTTTCAAGTCAGTTTTGGTAGATATAACGCCATTTATTCCAAACTTATCACCATAACCTAACGGTGAATTCGCACTCAGACCTACATTGACTCTGTAACGTCCTGTGTACTTTGAACCATAATTATCGCTAATGATATATGCACTGTATGGATTGGTCGCTTCAGAGGTAATATCAAAATCCGATGTTCCAACTTTCTCTCCCGGTTTGACATCCGCACCTGTTACTTTTACACCCGGTGTATCATTGATGATAAGCATGGCACGCTCTAAAGTATCCACGGAGACAACATTATCTCCTTTGATATCATCCAGCATCGCTTGAACACGTTCATTGGAAACTAAAGAGCTGTTTTTCAGATGAAATGCTCCATAGTTTCCTTCAATGATAGCAATCTCTAAAATCCCCTCTTTCATCTCTTGTTTAGGAAGATAGGCACGTGCTACAAAGAAACCCTCTTCTCTATAGGCTTTAGTGATAAGCGATGTTATCTTTTGCAGTTCAGCAAAACTATGCTTTTTCCCGACATAGCCTTGAATGCGAGAAAGAAGTTTTTCTTCACTTACATGTAAAGCACCTATAAATTTAAAGCCTTTGACTTCAATACTTCTACCACTCTCTTCTACCATTGGCTCTTTTAGAGTTTCTTGAGGGATGGAGGGGATGATATTATTCATCCCTTTTTCTACCTCTTTAGGCACTTGGACTTGCTTTTCGATATCGCCTATACTAGGAGGTGCCGCAAAAAGAGATGCGCTTGTTGCCAACGATAGCAATATTATGTTTGTTGTCTTCATCTTTTCCCCTTATCTTTGTGCCATGAAAAATTCTTGATCAATGCCTGTCGGAAGGTTTAATCCCCCATTCACAAGCTGAATTAGCGAGTTTTGACCTAAAGGAATGCGAATCTCTGGACTTCTCACGCCATCCGTTCCACCTGCACTCTCTTGTTGCATTTGTCTAATTTCACCCAAAGAGATAATCTGCGTTGGCATATCACCTACAGGAGTGGACATAAGCTGAACCGGTTGCCCACCAAAACTAAATGTTTGTGGACGTGGGGCTTGGAAAATAATGCTTGGTTGTACAAATCTTGGCATCACAGGTGGTTGTATGGCAACACCACTAACAATTGCATCGATAATTTTTGGCGTTTCCG
>CAYTVI010000043.1:9274-16604 GCA_964441765.1 uncultured Sulfurospirillum sp. | reverse complement strand
TTAGCATTGCTATTTTTCTGATTGTTGGACTGACAAGTTTAACGTTTATTTATCAATTTGCCCGTTCGATGAGCTTTACATTAGGTAAAGAGTACACAAGCGAACATGCGTTGCGTTATAGCGACAAACTCTCTGATATGCTTGGATTTAATATCCGCTTAGCCGAAAAAATTTCAACCTCTCGTTTATTGACTTCATGGCTTTTAAATGAAGAGGATGAAGCGGCTAAAATTCGAGCGCTAAAGATGATGAATGACTCTGTGAGCATTAGCTTAGCAGATAGCTGGTTTGTTGCTTTTGAGGAGAGTGGGCATTACTACTTTGATGATAAAATCAACAGCTATCAGGGCAAAGAGCGTGTGAAAAAACTCTCGATTGACACCTCAGATGATGCATGGTTTTATCACACTTTACGTTCAGCCAAACCCTATAATCTTAATATTGATTATGACAGTGCGGTTAATGCTACAAAGTTGTGGCTTAATATGCCCGTACGCTTTGAGGGTAAAGTCTTAGCTGTGATTGGGTTTGGGATTGATTACCAAGCCTTTATTGATGCGTATGTTGCGACGCATAAGGACTCTTTTGATGCGATGATTTTAAATCTTAAAGGTGCTATTTTAGGTTCCAATCATGCAACGCAAATGACCCAAAAAATTCATACCAGTGACCCTGCGTCATGGCGTACGATTTGGCCACTTTTGGATAATCCCAGTCAAGAGCGTCTTCAAAAAATACTGCAAACTCTTCCTTATAGCAAAACAACAACGATGACAACAGAGCTTAAAGTCGAAGGCAAACAGTATATCGCTGCTCTTTCGTATTTGCCTCATTTGGATTGGGTTGCATTATCCATGGTTAATACAGAGGCTATTTTTAGTTTGCATGATATGACCTCAAGCTTTCTTATCTTTTTAGTCTTAGCAACCTTAACCGCGATAGGAACGTATTGGATGGCGCATCGCTATTTACTCAAACCCATTGTCAATCTCTCCATGATTGCTAAAGCTGTGTCAAAAGGGGATTATAAAAAACGAGTCGAAGCCAATAGTGAGCGCAAAGATGAGCTCTCCACGCTGTGCGTTTTAGTTAATGAGATGATTGACAAAGTCGAAGATGCAACCGAATCTGCACGTGAACGTTACCGTTGGTTAGCAGAAAATTCACATGATGTCATTTGGGTAATGGATTTGCATGGGAAGTTTATCTATGTAAGCCCGTCTGTTGAAAGGCTTCGAGGTTTTAGCGCAGAAGAGGTAATGGCCCAGCCTTTTGAAGAGGTGATATGTGAGAGTTCACGGCAAGCTGTTATCCAATCAATGGAAGAAGCGATTTTAGAAGCACAACGAGGCAATACTCCTAAAGCTAAGACTTTACTTGTGGAACAACCTTGTAAAGATGGAAGTACTGTTTGGACGGAGGTGAATGCTCGTTTGGTGATTAACCTCAAAGACAGCTCGATGCAATTTATTGGTGTCACGCGCGATATTACTGAACGCTTAGTGGCAGAAGAAGAGATTAAAAAGCTGGCATTTTATGACCCGCTTACCCATCTTGCCAATCGACGATTGCTCTTAGACCGCTTGGAGAGTCAACTGCTTACATGTAAACGAAAACATTGCTTTGGAAGTATTATTTTTTTAGATTTGGACTACTTCAAACCACTCAATGATACACATGGACACCAACTTGGAGATGAACTTTTAGTTGAGGTTGGAAAGCGTTTGAAAGCTTCGATTCGTGCCAGTGATACAGCAGGGCGTTTTGGTGGTGATGAATTTGTGGTGTTACTGAGTGAGCTAGGAGAGTCTAAAGAAGATGCTCGCGAGATGGCAACAACCATTGCCAATAAAATCGGTGCAGCCCTTGCCCAACCTTACGTACTTTCCACCGTGACGTACACTCTGAGTGCCAGTATTGGTGTAGTCCTTTTTGGTGAAAATGACAGTGATGCAAAAGCTATTTTAGATGAAGCCGATAGTGTGATGTATCAAGCCAAAGAGTCAGGCAAAGAGTGTGTGGTGGTTAAAGGACGGTTTGTTTAATACCCATCATCAAAGTCGTTTTTTTGATGTTTTGATTTTTTATAGCTTCCTTTATTGCGCTCTTTTTCAATCAAATTTGCCTCTTTTAATAAGGTTCTATGTTTAAGTTCATTGTCCATTTCTTTATCGTGAACGGTACGCAAAACAGTATCAACATAGGCTTCTAGCAAAGACATATAGGTCGAGTCAAGCCGAACAGGCTCAACCTTTCGCAACACTTTCAAACTTTTTTCCACTCTTCGCTCAAAAAGTATAATATCAAAGTTTTCTGCTTTGAGTGCGCCACTGCAGCTTCCTAAAAAGCGCTCTAAGGCACGGATGTATTTAACACGTTGCTCTTTTGGGTTAAGTGAAAGGGATAATTTCATAATGTACCAACGCCTAAAAAAAGATGTAAAAGATAGCTCACACCCATAAAAAAGGGAATGAAGACCAAAGAGGTTACAAACACTAATGAAGTCACATCAACAGGTTTACAGTTGTATAATGCTGAAAGATTGACATTGGTCACAGCTAAAGGAACGATGAGTTCTAAAAAAATAAGTGTTGCAACCATAGGCTCTAATGTAAGATAGCCAAACAGTATCCATCCTACGATGAGCGGTGTTAAAATAAATTTAATCAGACTTACATGTAAAATCAATTTGGTGTTTAAGTGTCGCAATTTAACATTGGAAAGATACATCCCAAAGACAATTAATTGAATCACCATCGTACAATACGCACCCATTTCTAAAGATTTTAAAAAGGAAGGATGTAAGGTGATGCCTAAAAGATTAAGCATAAGGGCTAAAAAGGCAAACCAAATAACGGGGAGTTTGATGATGTTTAGAAGAGATTCTTTTATACTGAAATTGCCTCGTGAATAAAAGAAAACACCTAAGGTGTAAACGATAAAGACATTAGCGACGTTAATCATGCTTGTATAGATGATAGAACTCTCTCCAAAGAGCGCTATGCCTAAAGGGATGCCAAGATTGCCTGTGTTCCCGATAATTACACAAATGGTCACGATGGATTGCTCTTTGATATCGGTGAAAAAAAGACGTGCGATGCCAAAGCTCATCACGATGGAGCCTAGAGAGATGAGGATATAAATCAGAGGGGTTTGTAAAAGGCTCATGTCGATAGCTCTTGTGGAGAGTCCCCAAAAAGAGAGAATGGGTTGTAAAAAATAGATAGAAAGTAAGATAAGCCCTTTCTCGTTCATCTCTTCTTTGAGAATTTTTTTGGCCATAAAGCCTAAAAAGATAAAATTGTAAATGGAGATGATAGAGATAATAATCGCTGACAACGAAATGCTTTAATAATGCGAAGAGGCGTAATCACCAGAAGCTTTGTTTTTATAGGTGTTGAGCTTCGTGTCTTGAAGTTTGAGATAATCATCCAAACGTCTTCGATTTTCTTCAAAGACTTTTTCAAAATCATTGGTGTCTTTGACTTCACCATTTTGGAATTTTTCCAATAAAACGTTGGTGTTCCCTGTCATCACTAGGTATTTGATATTACCGTATTCAAACAAAACAACGCTGTTTTGATTATCAAGCGTTTTTTTGTGCAACAAATTGACTTCTTGCGGAAGCCCTGTTTTAGGGTTGAAAAGCCACGATTTTCCATTGTTCGCATTCGCACGTGATGACGCCCCTGCAACACGTTTGCGAATCCAAAGCATCACGAGTGCTAGAATGATGAGGATGCCAACAACGATGATATAACGCGTATCTAAAAAATCAGATGATGCACTGGTATCAAGAGGTTTTGGAGCGGGTTCTATCGCGGTGGGTTGTTGGGTCGAGGCTTGAAGGATAGTCCCTCGAATACGCAGTCCAAAACCATCCACGGTTTTAGAGGCCACAACACTGATGCGTTTATCGCTTTTTAAAACCACTTTGAGGCTTTTGCCATCAGGGATAAGTACGAGTTCTTGGATAATGGGTGAATTGATACTCTTTTCAACCATTTTATCGTAATACAAATCATTAACGGTGAGCGTAATCGAACCAGCATCATTTTTTTGGCTTAAGCTTCCCTCGTGCGGTGAGTCAAAAGAGAGCATCACATCGATGCGATCACTGCGCTCATAAACGTTATAGGTAAGAAGATTGGAAGCCATAAGAGAAGAGAGCGCCATAAAAAGAGCAAGTAAAAGTTTCATAGATTCTCTTTTTTAAAGTACTGAATAACGGTTTTTGAGTCTAGAATTTCATTGATACGAATGGCAAGGTTTTTTTCATAAACCATCACCTCACCCTTGCCAAAAATCTTATTGTTGATGTAAAGCTCAACACTTTCGCCCGCAGGCTTTTCAAGGTCGATAACCGAGCCTCGTTCTAGTTTTAAAAGTTTTTGAATGGTGATATTGGTCGTTCCAAGTTCGGCAACAAAATCAACGCTGATATCGAGCAGGTTTTCAAAACCTGAGAGAAGTTTGCGTTCAAGATAGGCTTGATCAGATGCGTCCAATGCAATTCCTTTAAGGGTAGGTTACTGTTTGTAAGCAAAAACTCTTCCAAACCTTGATAGATAGGACTTATTATAGTTTATTTTCTTTAAATTGTTTATTAAGCGTTTAACCAAAGCGTACAATGCCTAAAGTGTTAAGCAAGTAACTGATACCAATCAGATAGGGGATAAACAAAAATGAGGTGAAGAAAATAAGTGTTGCCACATCGACAGGCTTGCAGTGGTATAAAGCAGCGACATTGACGTTGTTAAGGGCAAGAGGCATTAAGAGTTGAACAAATAAAATAGCGGCGATAAAAGGCTCAAGAGGCAGTAGATAAAAAAGAAGCCAACCTGTTAAAAGGGGTGCGACGATAAACTTGACAAGATTTACATGTAAAAGCAATTTTAGGTTTAAAGCACGAAGGCGAACGTTACACAAATACATTCCAAAAACAATGAGTTGCATCACAATCATACAATAAGCACCCATCTCTAGAGAGCGAAAAAGATAAGGAGGGATGACGATGCTTGAGAGATTGAGTGTTAGCGCTAGAAAAGCCGCCCAAATGATAGGAAGCTTCAAAATATTAAGCAAAGACTCTTTCACATTAGACGTGCCACCTGAATAAAAAAAGACACCGAGCGTGTAGGTTAAAAAAGTGTTAGCAACGCTGATGAGACTGGTGTAGATGATGGAGTCTTCACCAAATAAAGCAATGCCTAAAGGAATCCCTAAGTTACCCGTATTGCCTAGTGCTACAGAGATAGTCATAATGGATTTTTCTTTAGGGTCGCTAAAAAACAAAAAGGCAAATAAAGAGCCTATTGCTATTGTCACACAAGAAATAAGAATGTAATACAGCGGTACTTGAAGCAGTGAAAGCGTGATAGGTTTGGTTGAAAGTCCCCAAAACGAGAAAATAGGGTGCAAAAAGTAAACAGAGAGAATACTCATACCACGCTCTTGCAACTCATCTTTAAAAATCTTTTTTGCGATAAAACCAAAGAGGATGAAGATATAAATAGATAAAATGGAAAGAGCGATGCTCATAAGCCTTCCTCACGCATTACATGTAAAATGGAATTGTAACCAAATCTTTACAAAAGTATCTTTGTTGGTAGTCATATTGTTTATTAAGAGGGGGAGGAGTAAAATCTAAACATTAAAATAAAGTGAGATAGTATGTTGATTGGATTGGCTTTTTTTGGGGTTATTGTAGGAATTTCTTCGGGGTTTTTTGGTATCGGTGGGGGAACACTTCTTGTACCTTCGTTGATTTATTTGGGGTATGACATCAAAATAGCCATCGGTATTTCAGTGATGCAGATGATTTTTAGTTCCATGTTTGGCTCTTACATCAACTACAAAGCGGGTGTTTTGCAGTTGAACAGTGGTATTTTTTTAGGTTTTGGCGCTTTATTTGGTGCGGCACTGAGTGGTTTTATCGTAAGCGCATTGCCTCAAGTTGCCCTTTTGATTTTGTTTGCAGTTATCTTAGCGATGTCCATTTATAAGTTTTTCTCCGCTCCCATCGAGCCTAAAAGTACGCCCAATGAATCTAAAGTCTTGCTTTTTATCGTAGGTGTTGTGATAGGTGCTATTGCTATTAGTACAGGAACGGGAGGGGCTATTTTTCTCACCCCTGTTTTGGTGGGTTTTATGAACTGGGATATTAAAAAAGCCGTGGGAACGACACTCTTTTTTATTATCTTTGGCTCTATCTCAGGATTTATTAGCCTCTCTGCCAATGGCTTAGTCGATTATGATGCAGGCGTGGCTGTGGGTATTGGCTCTTTAATAGGTGTTTATTTTGGGGTAAAGTTGTCTCATTATGTCAGTAAAACGGTGCAAAAGCGCGCGCTTTTGATTTTGTATGCTATTATGTTTGTTTTAACCTTAAATAAAATTGTAAGTGAGTTACACGTCCTATGATAAAAATAGTCGGTGCTAAAGAGAATAATCTTAAAAATATTAATTTAGAAATCCCCAAAAATAAGCTGGTTGTGTTTACGGGTTTAAGTGGAAGTGGTAAAAGTACCTTAGCGTTTGATACACTCTATGCAGAGGGGCAACGTCGTTACATCGAATCGCTCTCATCGTATGCGAGACAATTTTTAGATCGTGTGGGGAAACCTGATGTGGAAAAAATCGAAGGGCTAACCCCAGCGATTGCCATTGACCAAAAAACAACGAGTAAAAACCCTCGCTCAACGGTAGGAACGATTACCGAGATTTATGATTATTTGCGTCTTTTGTATGCACGTGTGGGAAAACAGCACTGTCATTTGTGTGGTAAAGAGGTCTCACAGATGTCAGGAGCGGATATCATTGAACAGGTGTTAAAGTTACCTCCTGAGACAAAACTTTCCATCTTAGCGCCACTTGTGCGTGAGAAAAAAGGAAGTTTTGCCGACATGATTGAATCACTCCGCCATAAGGGCTATGTTAGAGCGATGATTGATGGGGTGATGGTGCGTTTGGATGAAGAGGTGGAACTTTCAAAAACAAAAAAGCATACCATTAAAGTCATTATTGACCGTGTGGTCGTACGTGAAGAGAATAAAGAGCGCATTGCTACAGATATTGAAAAAGCTTTGCTAGAGAGTTACGGTGAAGTGGAGCTTGATATTGCCAATGCAGAAGAAGTAGGGCTTCCAAGTTCTCATGTTCATTACAGCGAGCATTTGGCATGTTTTGATTGTAAAATCAGTTTTGAGCCACTAGAGCCACTCTCATTTTCGTTTAACTCACCTAAAGGTGCATGCCCGACATGTGATGGTCTTGGCATTCGCTACACGCTTGATTTGAAAAAAATTATTAATGAGCATGTGAGCATTGA
>CAYTVI010000043.1:2326-9174 GCA_964441765.1 uncultured Sulfurospirillum sp. | reverse complement strand
TGGGTGATTATATGAGTGAGAAGACCTGTGATACGTGTGGTGGGTATCGTTTGAAAAAAGAGAGTTTGGCAGTTCGTGTGAGTGGGAAAAATATTGCCGATATTTTAGAATTTCCGATTGATAAATGTTTGGCATTTTTTAAAGATGAAAATAATTTTTCTTACATGAAACATCAGCATGTAATGATTTCAGAGCCTATTTTAAAAGAGATTAAAGAGCGTTTGTATTTTCTTTTTGATGTGGGTTTAGGCTACATCAGCCTTGGGCGAGATGCGAGAACCATTAGTGGCGGTGAGGCTCAACGTATTCGTATTGCTTCGCAAATTGGAAGCGGTTTAACGGGAGTGATGTATGTGCTTGATGAGCCAAGCATCGGCTTGCACGAACGTGACACGCTCAAGCTTATCAGAACGCTTCGCAACCTACAAAGCAAAGGTAACTCCGTTATTGTCGTAGAACACGATAAAGAGACGATACAAACGGCAGATTTTGTGGTCGATATCGGTCCTGGGGCTGGAAAGTTTGGAGGTGAGATAGTTTTTGCTGGAACGAATGAGGAGCTTTTAAAAAGTAATACCTTAACAGCACAGTATCTCAATGGCACAAAACAGATTAATTACAAAGAAAACCGTGAGCAAAGCAGATGGATAGAGCTCAATCATGTGAGTATCAATAACATTGAAAACCTTGATATTAAAATTCCTCTGGGCAATTTGGTGGCGATTACGGGGGTGAGTGGCAGTGGAAAAAGCTCACTCATTTTACAGACACTTCTTCCTGTAGCAAAAGAGTATCTCAACCGTGCCAAAAAGGTCAATAAAGTCGCAGGTGTAGAGTGCATTGGGCTTGACCAAATGGATAAAGTTATCTACCTTGACCAAAGTCCTATCGGACGAACACCCCGCTCAAATCCTGCCACGTATACAGGTGTGATGGATGAAATTCGTGCCTTGTTTGCTAAAACGAAAGAAGCTCAAATTAGAGGGTATAGTGTCGGGCGATTTTCCTTTAACGTCAAAGGTGGGCGTTGTGAGAAGTGCCAAGGAGATGGTGAGATTAAAATCGAGATGCATTTCTTACCCGATATTATGGTGAAGTGTGACAGTTGTAAAGGGCATCGTTACAACGCACAAACGCTGGAAATTAAGTACAAAGGCAAATCAATCTCTGATGTCTTAAACATGAGTGTGGATGAAGCTTTTGAATTTTTTAAAGCGATTCCTAAAATCCATCAAAAAATCCAAACCTTAGTGGATGTGGGACTTGGCTACATTACCCTAGGGCAAAATGCTGTCACCTTAAGTGGAGGTGAAGCACAACGTATCAAGCTTTCAAAGGAGCTCAGTAAAAAAGATACGGGTAATACCTTGTATATTTTGGATGAGCCAACCACAGGGCTTCATTTTGCCGATGTCGATAGATTGGTCAAAGTATTGCATCATCTCACCGATATGGGTAACTCCATTTTAGTGATTGAACACAATATGGATGTCATTAAAAATGCCGATTATATTATCGATATGGGACCTGAGGGTGGAAGTTATGGCGGTAAAATAGTGGATATGGGAACGCCTTTACATGTCGCATACAATGCCGATAAAAGTGGAAGCCATACGGGTCACTTTTTAAGAAAAGAATTAGAATTGAACGAAAAAATTTATTAAAAGTGTTTCGTTTAGTAATGTTTTTGGAAGAGAAGGTAACACTTTAAGCTTTACATGTAAGCCTACATGAGATAGACATAACTTTTTATTACAATGCTTTTTTTAAAAAATAAAAGGGGCATTGTTTGAATACAAAAAGGGCACATAAAAAAAGAAGGGATTGGAAAAGTTATACCATCAAAAGTTTAGCCTTTTGGGTTGTTTTTGCCATTATTGCGGGCATTGTTTTTGGAATGGTCGATCCTAAAATGGCAGTACTTGCAAAACCAGGAATTGATTGGTTTATTCAAATTTTAAAATGGTTAGTTGGACCAATTATCTTTTTGACAATTATTTCAGGTATTGTTGGCTTAGAGAGTCTTAAAGAAGTAGGCTCCATTGGGCTTAAAGCTTTTATCTACTTTGAAATTGTGAGTACGTTTGCTTTAGCCATTGGCGTTTTGTTTGGTAATATTTTTGGTCCTGGACGAGGAATGAATCTTTCAGTTGATTCGCTTGATGCTTCAAGTGTCTCAAAATTCACGAGTAGTTCGCAAGATGTTGGTTCTGTATGGTCTATACTGAAAAGTGCGATACCGCATGATCCTGTTACCCCTTTTATTAATGGAAATACGCTACAAGTTTTAACAATGGCGCTTGTTTTAGCTATTCTTATCTCAGCTTTTGGTGGTAAACATAAGCCAACTATTCTAAAACCTCTTGAAGTGGCTCAAAACTTTTTTTTCAAAATCTTAACACTTTTGATGTGGCTAAGCCCCATTGCATCATTTAGTGCAATGGCGTTTTTAATTGGTAAGTTTGGAATTTCTTCTTTAATCAATATGGCAAACCTTTTAGGCGTGATGTTTATCTCCGTCATCGTCTTTATTTTTGGTGTATTGGGTATTATTATGGCAATTTATAAAATCAATATTTTTAAATTTATGCGTTTTATTTCTAAAGAAGTTTTAATTGTTTTTGCTACTTCTTCAAGTGAATCAGCCCTTGCGCCGTTGATGCGTCGTTTGGAAGCAGCAGGGGTGAGTCGTGGCACAACGGGACTCGTTATACCAACAGGATATTCATTTAATTTAGATTGTACCAATATCTATTTATCACTTTCTATCATCTTCCTTTCACAAGCGTTTAATTTACCATTAAGTATTGGTGAACAGCTTAGTATTATTCTTATCTTGATGGTGACTTCAAAAGGTGCTGTTGGGGTTACGGGTTCTGGATTTATTGTTTTAGCAGGAACTTTATCAGCACTTGGTGGTTCTATTCCTGTGGCAACCGTTGCCGTACTTTTGGGAGTTGATAAATTTATGAGTGAAATGCGTGCGGTTGGAAATCTCTGTGGTAATGCGGTTGCATGTGTGGTTGTTGGTGCATGGGATAAGCAGATCGATATGAAAAAATTTCAACATGCCTTGAACCATCCAGAAAGTGTTGAAGATACCATTCCTGGATAATTTCTCAAAAAGAAGCCGATGAGATTTATTTCTCATTGGTTTCTAATACGAATAGCGTTATAATCATGCTAAATTTTTTGCAAAAGAGTGAGCATGTTACAAGAAATTGCTGAACGTATCAAAGCACTTCCTCTCCTTCCTAATAGCTTTCACGATATTAACGTTGCTTGTAATCAATCCGATGCTTCTATTCATGATCTTGTTCGTATTATTGAAAAAGACCCTATGCTTGTGGCAAATCTTGTTAGGATTGCTAACTCTCCATTGTATGGATTTCATAAACAAATTAAAAGTGTTTTACAGACGGTATCTCTTTTTGGCGTTGCTACCACACGCTCTTTGATTGCGGATATGTCCATTAAAAAACTGTTAAGTGTCGATTTGGCTCCTTACAATGTCACGCCTGAATTTTTTGCGCATATCTCAGAGTTGCAAAGTAGGTTGATAAAGCAGTGGTACGCTAGCGTTGATGCTTCTAAGGTTGAGATTCTTTTCCTCTCCGCCCTTCTTCAAGAGAGCGGTAAGATTTTAATTGCGGATGAAGTGGTGAAAAACAATGAAATTTATCAGTTTAAGTCTGAACTTCAAAATAGCTTCAATGTCGCCACAGTTGAAAAAATGTTTGTTGGTGTAAGCAGTGCTGAGGTGACAACTTATATTTTTCAGCATTGGAAATTTAATACCACGATGGTAGAAGCCATCCGTTTTTCTGACAATTACGAAGCCGCACCTGAAGCCATCCGCCCTTACGCCCTTGCACTTAAAGTCGTTAAAACGGCTATTCCTCTTAACGCTCCGCTTTCTGAGCGAAGCATCACCTTAGCGTTAAATATTGTCGAGAAAGAAGGGCTTGATACAGCTTTATTTCGCGAAGCCATCGAAGCGATAAGCCAGCACGCTTAAGCGTTACATGTAAAAGGAAGATTTTTTGAAAACACTCACCATCATTGATACCTTTGGCTTCTTTTTTAGAAGCTACTATGCACTCCCAAATTTACGCAATTCCGCAGGATTTCCTACCGGACTTTTAACGGGATTTGCCAATTTTATCTATGCCATCAAACAAGACCACGACACCGATTATCTTCTGTTTGCACTCGATAGCAAGGGAAAAAACTTTCGCCATGAGCTTGATGTAAATTACAAAGCCAACCGCTCCGAGGCACCTGAGGATTTACAAAAACAGCTTCCTATTGCCATTTCGTGGATACACACAATGGGATTTAAGTGCTACGAAGAAGAGGGCTATGAAGCGGACGATGTGATTGCTTCTGCGGTGAAGTTTGCCAAGAGTCATGATATCAAAGTACGTATTGTCACGCACGATAAAGATTTGTACCAACTCATTGATGATGGTCGCGTGGTCATTTACGACCCCATGAAAAAATTAGAGATAGATGCGCAGGGATGTTTTGAAAAATTTGGTGTGTATCCTCATAAAATCAATGAATACCTCTCTTTAGTGGGTGATGTTGCCGATAATATCCCAGGGGTTAAAGGCATCGGGCCTAAGGGAGCTAAAAAGCTCATTGATGATTTTGGAAGTGTGGAGGCTATCTATGAAAACCTATCACGCATTGCCAATCCTCGCGTGCAAAGTATGCTCGAAGAGGGCAGGGAAAATGCTTTTTTAAGCAAGCAATTGGTGCGTTTGCACGATTCGCTTGATATCGCCGATAAGTTTGAGAGTTTTCATCTTCCTAGCGATAATCCGTTAAATAAAATAGTTGACGAGTTAAAAACGTATGAGCTTCGTAGTCTGCTTGCAAAAGTAAGCCAAGAGGTTTTACATGTAAAGCCAAAAGCGCCGACAAATCGCTTTAACGCCGTACTTTTAGATGATGCAAAAATTTTGATGAATATCATCGAAGGGATTGAAGAAGATGCCATTGTGGCGTTTGACACTGAGACCAATTCATTGGATACGCAAAGTGCAAAAATTGTCGGCTTTTCATTTTGTGTTGATGGTGAAAACAGCTACTATGTGCCAATACACCATCACTATTTGGGCGTAGGCGAGCAAATCAGTATGCGTGATGCCCATCACGCCATTCAAGCCCTTTTTCAACATAAAATCGTAGGGCAAAATCTCAAATACGACTTAGCTGTCATCGAGCACAATTTTGGTATTACATGTAAAACGCTCTATGCCGATACGATGGTCATGGCGTGGCTGTTAAACCCTGAATCGAGTGTCGGACTAGACACACTTGCGAAGCGTTTGTGTGATTATGAGATGGTTAAATTTAAAGATGTGGTTCAAAAAGGAGAAGACTTTAGCTCTGTGGCGTTAGAGCGTGCATGCGAATATGCCAGCGAAGATGCGTGGATGACGCTAAAGCTTTACCATAAACTTAAAGAGATGCTTTTACCCTCCTTGCTCTCCTTAGCCAAAGAGGTTGAATTTCCGTTTGTTCAGACCTTGCAAGCGATGGAAAAAGAGGGCATTGCCATCGATACAGACTATTTTGAAGCCTTACATGTAAAAACAGAAGCGGCGATTGATGGGCTTAAAAATGAGATTTTTGCTCTGTGTGATGCGAACTTTAATCTCAATTCCACCCAGCAATTAGGCGCAGTACTCTTTGAAAAGCTAGGACTTCCAACGGTTAAAAAAACCAAAACGGGTTACAGTACGGATGAATTTGTCTTACAAGAGTTGATGGACAAGCATCCAAGCATCGCCAAAATTTTGGAGTATCGGGAGCTTTACAAACTCAAATCGACCTACATCGAACCTTTGCTCAAACATGCGAAAAGTTCACCACAAAACCGTATTCACACCTCCTTTATTCACACGGGAACTTCTACGGGACGTTTGAGTTCTAAAGAGCCAAATTTGCAAAATATCCCTGTGAAAACAGAGCTTGGAAGAGAAATCCGTAAAGGCTTTGTAGCAAAAGAGGGATACACGCTTGTGGGCGTGGACTATTCTCAGATTGAGCTAAGGCTATTGGCGCATTTTAGCGGGGATAAGGCGATGGTAGAAGCGTTTTGCCATAACTTGGATATTCACCGACAAACTGCTTTAAAACTCTTTGGTGAAGAACACGCTGATGCCAAACGAAGTGTGGCAAAGAGCATCAATTTTGGACTGCTTTATGGCATGGGTCCTAAAAAACTCTCCGACACACTAGGCATTAGTACGAAAGAGGCGAAAAGCTATATCGAGAGCTATTTTGAGACGTTTCCGACTATCAAAGAGTATCTGAGCTCCATTGCAGAATTTGCGAAAAAAGAGGGCTATGTGGAGACGTTGCTTGGGCGAAGGCGTTATTTTGACTTTGAACATGCCAACGGTATGCAATACGCGATGTATGAGCGTGAAGCGATTAACACCGTATTTCAAGGCAGTGCGGCGGATTTGATAAAACTTTCGATGAATAAAATCATGCAAACATACGTCAATGATGATGCCAAACTCTTACTTCAAATTCACGATGAACTTATCTTTGAAGTGAAAAAAGAGAATGCTTTGGCATTTGCGCAAACGATTAAAGAGGTGATGGAACATATCTATACCTTACATGTACCGCTTCGTGTTTCTGTGGCTTTGGGAAAAAATTGGGGAGAGTTAAAATAAGATGATTGAATTATTGCTTTTAGCCGTTGCTTTGAGTATGGATGCGTTTGCTGTTTCCATCGGACTTGGGTCTAAGAAAAACCACACCATGATGGCATTACCTTTAAAAGCGGGACTCTTTTTTGGTGCTTTTCAAGCTTTGATGCCTCT
>CAYTVI010000043.1:0-2226 GCA_964441765.1 uncultured Sulfurospirillum sp. | reverse complement strand
GCTTCAAGGGGGAGTTGCGCAAGGCTTAGTGCAAAGCAAAGTTCTGCTTTATGGCTACAGCTTCCCCACCTTCTTTTCGTTTTACGAAAGCTGATACTTCTAACGGATACGCCCATGATAAACGCCCATTTTTGAACCAATGCGTTGACATGTAAAGGTGTTTTTTCTTTGTAAAAGCTCTCAGGCGTTTGATTGACAGGTAATAAAATTTCCTCCCCCAAATAAAGCACCTTTCCCTCTTCTTCAAACAAAGGTTTAAGCCACGTGCGGTTATTCATAAGTAATAGTTTTGATGCAATCCATTTGGCTTTTTCACGGACTAAGGCATTGACTCTTTCGTGCGAAAAACCAGGGTTTTTGACAATGACCCCTTTTTCGGGGTGAATATGAATGGAGAGATGTTTGAGGCGTTTATTGGTAAGGATAGAGTATGAAAGGATTTTACCTTCATACTCTAGGGTAGCGTGCATGATTTTAACTAAACCAGCTCTTGATTTTATCAAAAACGCTGTCGTATTTATCGCCATCTAAATGCGATTCAATGCCAAAATCTTCTTGGATTTTAAGAAGCATTTCACGTTGTTCTTTGGAGAGCTTTTTAGGATAACGAATCGAAATCTGCGCAATCATACTTCCTAGCTGGCGTGTGTGAACGTTACGAACACCCTCATTTTTGAAGATAAATTGTTGTTTATCTTTTGCCCCCAAAGGAATTTCAAGTTCAGTTTCTCCACGAATGGTTGGGATTTTAATCGTCTCACCTAGAGCTACTTGCGTAAAGAAAACAGGCACTTCGATGTAGATATCATCGTTGTGGCGCACAAAATGGTCATCTTCTTTGACATTGGCTAAGATGTATAAATCTCCACGATTGCCTCGCTCATCGATGTTTCCTCGTCCAGCTACACGGATACGGTTGTTGTTGTCGATGCCCTCAGGAATGTCGATGGTGATTTTATCTTGCGCTTCACTGAAACCCTTGGCGTTACAACTTGGGCATGGATTGGTCACCACGACACCTTTGCCTTGGCACTCAGGGCAGGTTTGAGAAAACGTCATAAAGCCTTGTCTGTAAAAGACCTGACCTTTACCTTTACACTCTTTACATGTAGACTTGGATTTGTCTTTGCTGCCTGTCCCCTCACACGTTTCGCAAGGTTTTTTGTAAGAAAAACTCACCTCTTTTTTGCATCCAAAAATAGCTTCATTAAAGGCGAGTGTCACACTAGCTTCTAAATCAAGGTTATATTTGCGGCTTGATTTGGAGCTACTTCCCCCAAAACCACCGCCAAATCCGCCTCCAAAGACTGATTCAAAGATAGACCCAAGATCGCCCATGATATCTTCATAACGCATATCTGAGAAGTGGCTAAAGCCTTGTCTGTCTAAGCCCTCTTTGCCATAACGATCATACGTGGCACGCTTTTGTTCATCACTTAAAACTTGATACGCTTCGTTAATTGCTTTAAATTTTTCCTCAGCCGCTTTATCGCCTTGGTTGCGATCGGGGTGAAATTGTAAAGCTAATTTACGGTAAGCCTTTTTAATCTCGCTCGCATCAGCGCTTTTGCTGATTTCGAGTATTTCATAATAGTCTAGATTCACTGTTAATCTCTTTACATGTAAGGTTTTTTGAAGAGCAGAATTATAGCAAAAATAGATTAAATTTGTGTCGTTAAGATACATTAACACTTCGTTACGAGAGTGTTAAAACAATGCTTCTATACTTTCACTATCAAAACCTCAAGGAGTTTCACATGAAAAAGACAATTCTTAGTTTAGCGCTGATTGGCGCAATCGCAAGCGGTGCGTATGCTTTTGGTGGCGGTGCTTGCCAAAACGGTGGACAAGGCGGCATGATGCAAGGAAAAGGGATGATGCAAGGAATGCACGGTTATGGTGGTGGACGTGAAATGCAGATGTTTTCACAGCTCAATCTCAGCGATGACCAACGCCACAAGTTAGCCATTTTGCAAAGCGAAATGAAGTTAGAAATGACCAAACTACGCGATCCAAAAAATCAAGCTAAAATGCAATCTGCTTTGAGTGGTGAGACATTTGATAAAAAGGAATTTATCAAAACACACAATGAGATGCACGAAAAAATGATTACATTAAAAGCGAATCATATGGAAAAAGTATTCAACCTTTTGACCAAAGAGCAACGCGCAGAGTTAAAAAAGTTGATGGAACAAAGACCGATGATGCCAATGATGGGTAAAAAAT
>CAYTVI010000042.1:0-17430 GCA_964441765.1 uncultured Sulfurospirillum sp. | reverse complement strand
AAGACGTGATAGAAAATGAGCTTAAAGAGGACATCAAAAAAGATGGAATTTGAACTCTATTATTACGCTCTTTTCTTGGTAACAGGTGTTATAGCTGGGTTTATTGACGCGATTGCTGGAGGTGGGGGAATTATTACCATTCCCGTTCTTTTGGCTTCGGGTATGCCTCCACACATAGCTCTTGCGACCAATAAGCTCCAAGGAACCTTTGGAAGTGGTATGGCTTCCATTAATTTTATCCGTAAGGGATTTATTAAATGGTCTGAAGTCTATGTTGGTGTGATTTATACCTTTATTGGTGCTGGGCTTGGAACATATGCGATTTTACTGATGGATGCCACTATTTTGGCAAAGATTATTCCTGCGATGTTGGTGGGTATTTTTATCTATACGCTCTTATCGCCTAAAATGGGTGAACATGACCGCCACGCTTACTTGGCGCATCACCTCTTTTTCTTTGTGTTTGGACTAGGGATTGGTTTTTACGATGGTTTCTTTGGACCAGGAACGGGAACATTTTGGACAATAGCACTCGTGACACTTTTAGGGCTTAACCTTAAAAAAGCAACCGCGCGAACCAAAGTGATGAATTTTACAAGTAACATTGTCTCTTTGGCTGTTTTTTTATGGAGTGGTAATGTACTCTTTATGGTTGGATTGCTCATGGGTTTTGGGCAAATTATAGGGGCATACATGGGTTCAAACATGGTGATAAAAAAAGAGGTCAAGTTTATTCGTACCTTTTTCTTAACGATGGTAGGATTGACACTTTTAAAACTTATTTATAGCAGTTATTTCGCATGACACATCAAGAGTATTTAGCCAAAATTGAGCGTGCAAACGCATGGGCAAAGGCGTATTATGTCGATGATGCTCCCATAGCGAGTGATGAAGAGTACGACACACTTTACCATGAAATTTTACGTTATGAGCAAGAAAATCCTTTGTTTGCTGATGAAGCAAGCCCTACAAAGCGTGTGGGTGGCATGGTCTTGGAGGGCTTTAATAAAGCGTCCCACAAAGCCCGTATGTGGAGCATGGAAGATGTCTTTGATGAAGATGAGCTTGATGCGTGGATAGAGCGTGTGAAGAAAGTCAAAGAGAGTTTTACATTTTACTGTGAACCAAAATTTGATGGGGCGAGTCTGAATCTCATTTATGAAAATGGCACATTAAAGCAAGCTATTACACGGGGCGATGGCAGTGTGGGCGAAGATGTTACCGAAAATGTCAAAACGATAGGCTCCATTCCATTACGCATTGATTATCAAGAATTGATTGAAATTAGAGGTGAAGTGGTTATCAAAAAAGCAGATTTTGAGAAGCTTAATGCTGAACGATTAAGCCTTAATGAGCCTTTATTTGCCAATCCACGCAACGCTGCTGCGGGGAGTCTTAGACAGCTAGATACACGTATTACCGCAAAGCGAAAATTGATGTTTTATCCTTGGGGTATTGGTCATAATGCATTGCCTCAGAGCTTTTTGAGTGAAAAAATGAACTTTGTGTATCAATTAGGCTTTTTACAACCACCCAAAATTTTAGTAACGTACGATGTCTCCGATGTACATACACTTTACCATGAACTCATCGAAAAACGCGATGAAATCGAGATGATGATGGATGGTATGGTCGTTAAAATAGATGATGTGAGTGTACAAGAAGAGTTAGGATATACGGTGAAGTATCCCAAATGGATGGTAGCATTTAAATTTCCTGCGATTGAAAAAGTGACAAAACTCAAAGATATTACGCTTCAAGTTGGTCGCACAGGGGTTGTTACACCCGTAGCGGAAGTAGAAGCGGTCAATATCGAAGGTGTTGTGGTGGAGCGAGCCACATTGCACAATTTTGATGAGATAGAGCGCAAAGATATTCGTATAGGAGACAGTGTTATTATCATCCGCAGTGGTGATGTTATTCCTAAGATTATTAAGGTGCTGACACAAAGGCGTGATGGCAGTGAACAAAAGATTGAGCGACCATATGCGTGCCCGATATGCAAGAGTGAGCTTTTGGATGATGGCGCACTCATTAAATGTCAAAATCTCTCATGCGATGCAAGGGTTGTGGGGGCGATTATCCATTTTGCATCCAAAAAAGCACTTAATATTGACGGGCTTGGCGATAAAATTGTTGAACAACTCTATGCGCAAAAATTGGTTTTACATGTAAAAGATTTGTACACACTTCGTTTCGAGCAATTGCTTTCATTGGAAGGATTTAAAGAGAAAAAGGCATTGAATCTTTTACACGCGATTGAGCAGAGTAAGAAGGTTAGTTTAGAAAAGTTCATCAATGCTTTAGGGATTGAACATATCGGCGAAGTAGCGGCTAAAAAGATTGCGCGCTCTTTTGGCTTAGAGTGGTTGGAAGCAAGCTTTGAGCAGATTATTGGTTTAGAGGGTTTTGGCGAAGAGATGGCAAAAAGCTTGGTGGAGTTTATTCATGTCAACAAAACCGAAACCTATGAGCTTATGGTGGTGATTGAGCCTATTGCTTCAAAGTTAGAGATAACAGAGTCTGTTTTTACGGGCAAAACAGTCGTGCTCACAGGCTCCATGAGCAAACCACGCGATGAGATAAAAGGAATGCTTGAGGCATTGGGTGCAAAAGTGAGTGGAAGTGTCTCAAAAAAGACCGATTTTGTCATTTTTGGTGAAGAAGCGGGTAGTAAACTGGACAAAGCGATAGAGCTTGGTGTCAAAACGCTCAGCGAGAGTGAACTAAATGGGATGATAGAATGAGACTGGATAGTTATCTGTTTGAAAAAGGGTTTGCCCAAAGCCGTAACAAAGCAGCTGAGCTCATTAAAGAGGGCAGTGTGTGGGTCAATGGAAAAGTGGAACGAAAAAGTTCGGTTGAAATTGGCGACAATGATACGGTTGATGTTGAAAAAATTACACAATATGTGAGTCGTGCAGGGCTAAAACTGCGTGGATTTATCAATGAACTTTCTTTACATGTAAAAGGAGCAGATGTTCTTGATATTGGTAGCAGTACGGGAGGCTTTGTACAGGTTTGGCTAGAAGAAGATGTGAAAAGTGTGACCGCTGTGGATGTAGGAAGTGAACAACTTCACCCTACGCTGAAAGTCGATAATCGAATTATTTTGCATGAAAATAGTGATATACGACTTTTTAACCCGAATAGAACGTATGATATGGTGAGTTGTGATGTTTCGTTTATTGGGATTGGAACTCTTTTAGAGCATATTCATCGGCTTGCTAAAAGTGACATTATTATTTTGTTTAAGCCTCAGTTTGAAGTTGGAAAAGAGGTTAAGCGTACCACCAAAGGTGTCGTTAAAGATGGCTCGGCTATTATTCGCGCACAAAATCAGTTTGAAGCACAAGCAACAACTCTTGGCTGGAAACTGATAGAAAAAAGAGAATCACTTCTCAAAGGGAAAGAGGGGAATGTCGAAACGTTCTACTATTTTAAACAAGCTTAGTGTCGATACATTAGCCATAGGAAGTTTTGATGGTATTCACATGGGGCATCGGCAGTTAATTCGCAAGCTTGGAGATAACGGCGCTCTTTTTGTGATAGACAAAGACCAAGTAAACCTCACCCCTGGAACGAAGCGAAGCCTATATGCGGGATACCCGTGTATGTTTTACCATTTTTTAAAGGTAAAACATCTTAGTGGTGCTGAGTTTGTTGCTCTTTTAAAAAAAGAATTTCCCCATATAAAAAAGATTTTAGTTGGATATGATTTTTGTTTTGGTCATAACCGTTCATGCTGTGCTGAAGATTTGAAAAACCTTTTTGATGGTGACGTGGAGGTGGTTGAGGCTTTTTCCTACAAAGGTACGGCGATTCATTCAAGTGGGATTCGTGCCTATCTTAAAGAAGGTAAAATTGACGAAGCAAATCGTTTTTTAGGTCGAGAATACAGCATGACGGGAAATGTCATCGAAGGTCAAGGGCTTGGGCGAAAAGAGCTTGTACCGACACTTAACCTCAAAATTTTAGATTATCTTGTCCCAAAAGCAGGGGTTTATGCGACGCGTACAAAGATAGAGCATACCTTTTATGATTCGGTCTCTTTTATCGGAGAGCGTTTAAGTACCGATAATGTCTATGCGATTGAAACGCATATTATTGGAGAAATACTTGAAGAAAGCGTGGAGAGAGTTGAGCTCTTTTTTGTGGACTTTATCCGAGAAAATAGACATTTTGAAGCATTACCACTCCTAAAAGAGCAAATCAGTCATGATATCGCTGTTGCGAAAGAGCGTTTACAAACGTGCCGTGTTTATTGGTTAGACTTTTTATAACGGTACATTTTTTCATCCACATCTTCTAAAATAGTCTTAAAAGAGTCGCCTTTCGTAAAAGCACTGACACCAAATGCAAAATCAACATGGAAGATTTTTTCATGGTGTTTAAGGTTGGTGTTTTTGAGATTGTTATTGACCGTATCGAGTATTTTTTCCATTTCAACAGCACTATGTTCATGTGAAATCACAATAAATTCATCTCCTGCATAACGAATTGCCGATGATTTTTCGATGCGTAGTAAAACTTTTCCAAGCACACTTAGTACTTTGTCTCCGACTAAATGGCCATAATTATCGTTGATGTGTTTAAAGTTATTGATATCGATAAAACAAAAAGTACCCGTTTGTGTGAAGCTATCGTTGTCAAGATATTTTTCAAAGAGCCATCTTCGGTTGTACAGATGGGTTAGTTCATCCAAATAGAGTTCTTGTTGGAGCATAGAGATTTTTTTCTCTAAATCAATCATGTTTTCTTCAATCATCTGGAGTGCTACATTGTCTTTATTGGCAATGGCTACTTTGGCGTGACTAACATTTTCTTTTAAAATGGAAGCTGATTTTTCTGTTTCATCTTTGAGCATTTGAATTTTTTTAAGCGCATAGATGAGTGCCATCTCTTTGTCGTTTTCACTGATGACAATATTTAATTCTTGAGCTTTGGTGTAAAAGATATCTTTGTAAATTTCAGGTAAAACGATTTCAAGTTTTCGAATCTCTTTAATCGTTACATCTGTGAGTTCTTGAAGCTCTTTTTTCATGTATTGGCTCACTGTACTTTTCTTTAAGTATAGGCGTAGTCTGCTTAATATTTTGTTATAATCCCCACAAAATTACACCTTTGGAATATGAATGGATAAAGTCTTTACAAAAGCGATTACAAAACAGTTTGAGTTTGATGAAGAAGTGGCAAGTGTTTTTGATGATATGCTAGAGCGTTCCATCCCTTTTTACAAAGAAGTCATCGGACTTACATGTAAAATCATCTGTTTACATGTAAAGCAAAATGCGCGTATTGTAGATTTGGGATGTTCAACTGCCAATACACTTTTGTCTCTTTATAAACTAAGTAACAAAAGCTATTCGCTCTTAGGCGTTGATAATGCAGAAGCGATGTTGCGTTTGGCACGTCAAAAGATACACGCATATGGTGCAAAAATCGATTTGATGGAAGCTGATATCACGGAAGTTTCACTTCAAAATTATGATGCGATTATTGCCAATTATATGCTTCAATTTATTAGGCCATTACAACGGCAAGCCTTTGTGCAAAAGCTCTACGATGCGCTAGAGCCAAATGGTCTTTTTCTCTTTAGTGAGAAAATTGTTTTCGAGGACAAGGTGCTTAATAAACAGATGATAGATGTTTATTATGATTTTAAACGCGCACAAGGCTACAGTGATTTTGAGATCGCGCAAAAGCGAGAAGCATTGGAAAATGTCTTGATTCCTTATACGGAAGACGAAAACAAAGCGATGCTTAAAAATGTAGGATTTGAAACAGTAGAAACAGTGTTTAAGTGGGGAAATTTTGCAACGTTTTTAGCTAAAAAAGGGAATTAATTCCCTTTTTTGATTATTTGTGAAAAAGTTTTGGGTGCTTTTTTTGGAGATATTCAATAACTTGGATGACTTCTTCAAAGCCCATCTCATCGTCTTCATCGTCTTCTTCACCAAAAACCTCGTCAAGTCCTTGGAGATATAAATCAACTGCTTTGGGAAGGTCTTCTTTTTTTACACCTGCAAAATAAAGCGCAGCGCCTAGCATATCAGCCAGTTGCATTGCCATCTCTTCGATCTCTATTTCTGCCATATCCAGGTCATTTTGAAGTTTTTTAGCGTCCATATATTATCCTTTATTGGCGATGATACTCATCACTTGTGATTTAATGGCATCATAGGTAAAAGCGTCTTTAAAAGTGCTTAGCAGACCACCACTTGCGTTATGATGTCCACCACCGTTGGCAAGGTGCGCCGCCATTTGGCTGACATCTACTTTCCCACTTGAACGAAGGCTAATCGTTTTTTTAGAGGTAATATCCATGAAAAAATCAAAATCAGGATTGCTTTTTAAAAAGTCATTTCCGATGATAGAGACACTGCCTATGTTGTACGTCAAAATGCCCTTATACTCTTTATAGTAAATTTGCATTTGCGTTTTGTGCTGTGAGAGTAAAACAACGTTGTATGCAGAGATGAGATTGCTGAGTGTGTCGTTTTTGTCTGTCATAAAAAAGTTCTTTTTGATCTGGTGTATGGCATCATCAAGCGCAATATGAGGATCTTTACATGTAAAATAATTTTGTGCTTCTTCGAGCAGTGCAAAAATGTATTGACTGTTTACATGAGGAAACATCACTTTATTGACTTCTCTCGCGGCACTCACAAGCCCCATACATACTTTTCCTAGCTCAAATTCAGCTTTGTCTTCAAGCCAAATATCCACAGCATTGACCACGTCCACAAATTGTGAGAGTTTTTCATCTTTCCCATACAAGGAAGCAAAAAAATCATAGGTGATTTTCGTAGCACAGCGGCTTGAATCTAAAAAGTACCATTCAAAAGTATCATCGCACTCTTGACCTGTCTTGTGATGGTCAAGAAGAAGTAAAAGAGGTTTTTTCGCACAAATACTGGTTTTTGACTCAAACTCTTTAGCTTGCTCCATTGTAAGATTTAAATCTGTAATTAAAATAGCATGATTTTCAAGAGGTGAATTTTGAATAACATCTAAAATTTGATTGAAACATTCGTTGATTTCTTTCCCATAGTTTGAGTTGTAAAACGCAATCGAATCAAAATAGTGCTTAGTAACCATCTGACAGCCATAACCGTCCAAATCGGTATGGGAGAGATGGTGAAGTGTATAATTCATAAAAGTCCTTGTTTAAAGTTTGTCAATTTCGATAGAACCCATCACTTCAAATTTTGAGTTCGCATCGATTTCAGCATGAGAGAGTACGACAACATCGAGCCCGAACTTCTCAAAAATATCAGAGAGCGATTTACGCAACATCGGATCAACGATAATGACTACAGGTGCGATACCTTTTTGAAGCAATTTAGCCGCTTCGTCACTGACCGCTTGCACTAAGGTGTTGATTTGTCCGATATTTAAGAGCAAATCTCGCACGCCATCACGTTCGCGTAGAGTATCTAAAAGCTTTTGCTCAGTTCCTGCATTAAACGTGAGCAGTTTTAAAACACCACTCTCATCTTTGTAGAGTTTTGTAATCACACGAGAGAGTTTTGCACGCACTTGCTCGACAATAATGGAGACATTTTTAGTCACTTCTGCTACATCGCTAATGGTTTCTAGAATGGTTAAAAGGTCTTTGATAGGTATTTTTTCATGTAAAAGTGCTTTAAGAACTTTTTGAATAAGTCCTATATTGGCGACTCGTAGACAATCTCCTACCACCACAGGATAATCTTTTTGCAATTTATCCACAAGGCTTTGAACTTCTTGACGGGTGAGAAGTTCCTCAGAATACTTTTTAATAAGCTCACTTAAGTGTGTTGAAATCACCGTTGCGGGATCAACAGTTGTGTATCCTTTGATAATCGCATCTTCTTTTAAATGTGCATCAATCCAAATGGCATCTAGCCCAAATGCTGGCTCTTTTGTTGGAATACCATTGACTTTTTCAATGGTCAATCCACTGTCCATCGCTAAAAATTTATCAGGATAGATTTCGCCATGACCGATTTCAATGCCTTTAAGAAGAAGCTGATAATGGTTAGGTGTTAGGTGAAGGTTATCGCGAATACGCACTTGAGGAATTAAATAACCAAAGTCAGATGCAATTTTACGTCGCATACTTTTAACACGGTCTAAAAGGTCTCCACCTTGTGCGGGGTCTGCCAATTTAATGAGCTGATACCCTAAGTCAAGTTCTAAAATTTCGAGTTTAAGAATATCGTTAAGTGTTGTCTCTTCTTCTTTACGCAACTCTTCTGGACTCTTTTTGGGAGCTTGTTCGCTCTTTGCTTTGATGTCAGCTTCTTGTTTTGCTTTTTGTAAATTGGCAGGAGTCGATGAAAAAAGTTTTTCTAATGAAAAAGCACCATCATGGGTCTGTTTAACAAGATAGCCCAACCCTAAAAAAATCATACCCACAAATGAGAGAGAAAGTGTGGGAAGACCTGGAACCAATGCAAACATAACCAAAATAAATCCAACGATAAGAAGTGTTTTTGCATCACCAAAGAGTTGATTCATCGCACCTTCAGAAAATCCTTCATCACCCTTGTTCGCTCTTGTAATAATAATACCCGTTGCTGTAGAACTAATAAGTGCAGGAAGCTGTGAAACAAGACCATCTCCAATCGTAAGAATGGTATATGTTTTAGCACTTGTCCCTAAATCAAGACCATATTCAAATGCACCAATTAAAAAACCGCCAATAACATTAATAATTGTAATAATAATACCAGCAACGGCATCCCCTTTGACAAACTTACTCGAACCATCCATCGCACCATAGAAGTTTGCTTCTTGAATGATCTCTTCACGTCGTTTGCGCGCTGTTTTTTCATCAATAAGACCAGCATTTAAATCCGCATCAATCGCCATTTGTTTTCCAGGCATTGCATCGAGTGTAAAACGTGCTGCAACTTCAGCAACGCGAGTTGAGCCTTTAGTAATGACCATAAAGTTGATTAAAACAAGAATAGAAAAAACAATCACACCAATAACATAATTGCCTCCCACAACAAACTGTCCAAAGCTTGAGATAATATCACTGACCGCATCAGGACCTTGATGTCCATTGGTCAAAATCATTCTGGTGGTAGAAATATTAAGAGCCAATCGAAAGAGCGTAATAATCAAAATAAGCGTAGGAAACGTTGTTAAATCAGTTGGTTTTGGGATATAAAGGGAAATTAAAATGATTAAAACAGACACGGAGAGCGAAATCACAAGGAAAAAATCGAGTACAGCACTGGGCAGTGGAACAATGATAATCGCTAAAATAGAGATTAAAAAAATAACGATAGTTAAATCTTTTGATTTAAGAATAGGTTCTAAAAAAGGAGCGACTCTTGCTAGCAGTCCGTTTTGATTTTTTGCCAAAAAAAGCCTTTACACTTCAATAATATCTTTAAGTGTCATATTATCCAAAAACAAATCAATTTTTAATTGAAGTTTATTCAAAATAGGCCAAACGCGACAAATTCCACCTTTCCCACCAGGACATTTTTGAGTAGAAGGCGAGCATTCAAATACCATTGTTTGTTTTTTTTCAGCTGATTCAACAATCATTTTAAGTGTTAGTTCCTCAGGTTTTCGAGCCAGCATAAAACCACCATGAGCCCCTTTAAAAGAGGTTAAGATATTCTCTTTGGCTAAAGATTGAAGAATTTTTGCTAAAAAACTTTTAGAAATGCCAAGTTGATTTGAAAGTGTGTCTACATCTTGGGGTGTATTTTTCTGTGAAATCATAATAAGGGATAGCAGTGCGTATTCACTGGCTTTGGTTAAGAGCATGTCTGATCCTCTATAAAGTTTAAATAAGAGAAATATTGTACTAAATAATTGTTATAGTTTTCTTTAATCGCAAAAATAATTTTTTCAAGAAAATTTAATAAATAATTTTGGTTTGTTTTACTATAATTCCGAGCTTTAAAAGCAAAATACATTACCAACTAAGGAGGTCATTATGGCTTTAGGTTCGGCGGAAAAAAAAGAAATTGTTACCAAATTTGGTAGAAAAGAAGGAGACACAGGTTCTCCAGAAGTACAAATTGCACTTCTTTCAAAAAGAATTGTTGATTTGACAGAGCACTTGAAAAGCAATGCAAAAGATCACTCTTCAAGACTTGGTCTTCTTAAGCTTGTTGGTCAACGTAAACGTTTGATGCAATATCTTAAAAGAACAGATTTTGTTACTTATACAAAAGTGATTAAAGAGCTTTCTATTAGAGATAAATAGTTTCTTGACTTTTTAATCTTTAACACTTCAAATACGAGGCAAAATAGGCGTCAGTTTTATTTTGCCTTTCTTCTTTTTTTAATCTTTTTTAAAACTTTCAAAGATAATTCAGCTTATAATACTCTCTCTTAAATCTTAATAAGGAATTTAAAATGAAACACATCATAACAGCTTTTATGTTAACTCTTTTTGTTATAGCTTCTTTTAGTGGTTGCGAAAGAAATGATTATCAGCATCCAGCTCATCGAAGCAGTCAAGGTAGTTGATTTTCAATATGTCATTGTAAAACTTTTAGCGTTACTCTCCCTCTCTAAATTCATACTACATTATATATATGATATTAAATCTATATTTTATACGGATTTTCGTATAAAATATAGATAATTTGTATTTTTTATAATTTAATTAGCGTAAAAATACATTAAAACGATATTTTTATGGTAGAATTACATATAAATATGTCGTATTTATGTGTAATTAAACCTCTCTTGGTTACAATCTTGCTCATGAAAACAAATGACATATTCAATCTCTTGCATAATGCTGTTGAATCAAAATTTTTTGGAAAAAAAATATCACAGCGTGAGATGGCAGATAAGCTTGGCGTATCAATGAGAACCTATCAGGATTGGAAAATAGGAAACTCACAACCACAAGCCGCTACTGCTATTTTTAAAATGTTAGGAGAATTAGAAGAACAAGATGTCGTACGTTTAGTGAAACGTATAGCCAACGAATTAAAGGAGCAAGAATGAGTACTTTAAGTCAAAGCGAGAGACAGGCACTTAATGATATTTTTAGTGTTATAGCACAAAAAGAGAGCAAAACTTCTAAACTCAAACAAAACATTATAGGATTATTTTATTTTCTCAAATATTTTTTCAAAGATAAAAAAAGTACTAAATTTTTAACGCGTTAATACTGCATCTCACCTAATTCTTAATCTATTTTTTCTTTTCTTCCAAAATTATATTTTAAAAATACACTTTAGATTTTATTTTCATAGCAATAGTCTTGCCCGTTTTATTGCTTGACAATATAACACTCAATGTTGTATAATTTTATCAGCAATTAAACATGAAGAGTGCTAAAATGAAAAAGCCTTCAAAGCAAGAGTTGATTTTAGAGTCTATTATTCAAGCCTATTTGAAATCAAGAATGCCTATAGGATCATCTGAGCTTCAAATGAAATTGACTTTGGATATGTCACCTTCGACGATTCGTATCTATTTTAAAAAGCTCTCAGATGTTGGTTTTTTAGCACAGTATCATATTAGTGGTGGACGTGTACCCACACAGAGTGCTCTTAGGGGATATTGGCAAGATAAAATAGACACAACAAAGCCAGTAGCACTTAAAAATATTGATAAAGTTAAACGCTCCACAAAAGAGCATAATCTTTTTTGTATTTTAGAAAAGAGCATGGGGGGAAGCTTTAAAGAGTTAATGAGTGTTCAAAATCGCTATCTTATTTTGATTTTTGATGCACATGAAGTGGTTTTAAAATACAATCCAAAAGTTGAGCAATTTTTGCAACGATTTGTAGGATGCCAGATGCGAGAACTTAAAGATGTTTCAGCACAAGTTGGATTGTACGAATTACATGAAAAACTTTCACAGATTTTTTCTCAAGCACCTATCGTGAAAGAAGGCGAGAAAGAGATGTATGCCATTGCAAAAGAACTCCATAATGAAGCGTTTATTCAACATTTCCAAACACTTCATTTTATTGAATCCATGCATGATGGGCTTTATTTTGATGGGTTTGTACCTGATGGATGTATGGCAATTAAGCAAAAAGCAAAGTTAAAAGATGAAGATTCTGTTGTAGATTTTTTCTGTTTTGGTAGGATTGAGAGTGATTTTGAAGATTTTTTTAACCAAGTAAAGGAGTAAAGCGTGAATGAAACGATAAAAGACGAATCTTTAGTTGAGGAGTGTTGTTCTAAGAGCAGCTGTGAAGCTGAGAATGAAGTCATTGAAGATCAAGAGACGAGTGATAACAACGAAGTAGAAGCTTTAAAATTAAAAGTCAGTGAGCTAGAAGATAAATATTTGCGTGCCAATGCAGATTTTGACAATATGAAAAGACGCTTAGAAAAAGAGAAAATGCAAGCTATTTCTTATGCACATGAAGTTTTTGCGCGCGATCTTTTACCGGTCATTGACTCTTTGGAAATGGCAATTCTTGCTGGAAATAACACAGAAGTTGAAAGTGCTGAGCTTTTGAGTAAAGTTCAAGAGGGATTGGGGCTGACCATCGAGCAGTTTAGAAAAGCGTTTGAAAAACATGGTGTTGAACTTGTGGATATTGAAGGAACATTTGATCCAAATTTCCATGAAGCTGTGATGCAATTAGAGAGCGAAGAAAAGAGTTCAGGTGAGATTTTGCAAGTTTTCCAAAAAGGCTACAAAATCAAAGAGCGTATTTTAAGACCAGCAATGGTTAGTATAGTAAAATAAATCAAAATAATAAAAGGATATAAAATGGGAAAAGTGATAGGAATCGATCTTGGAACAACAAACTCTTGTGTTTCAGTGTACGAAAGAGGAGAAAGTAAAGTCATCCCTAACAAAGAGGGTAAAAATACAACACCTTCTGTGGTAGCATTTACAGACAAAGAAGAAGTACTTGTTGGAGATACGGCGAAACGTCAAGCCGTGACCAATCCAAAAAGAACTATTTACTCTATCAAGAGAATTATGGGTCTTATGAGCAATGAAGATAAAGCAAACGAAGCTAAAAAACGTCTTCCTTATGCAGTTGTTGATAGAAATGGCGCATGTGCGATTGAGATTGATGGTAAAGTGTATACACCACAAGAGATCAGCGCAAAAGTGTTGATGAAGCTCAAAGAAGATGCAGAAGCGTACCTTGGTGAAGAGGTAACGGACGCAGTTATTACGGTTCCTGCATACTTTAACGATTCTCAGCGAAAAGCGACCAAAGAGGCTGGTACGATTGCAGGTTTAAATGTTCTTCGTATTATTAACGAGCCAACAGCAGCGGCACTTTCTTATGGTTTAGATAAAAAAGAAGCTGAGAAAATTGTTGTTTATGACTTGGGTGGTGGTACATTTGACGTTACAGTACTTGAAACAGGTGACAATGTTGTTGAAGTTCTCTCAACAGGTGGTGATGCGTTTTTAGGAGGCGATGACTTTGATAACCGCTTAATTGACTGGTTGGTTGGTGAGTTTAAAAGTGAAAACGGTATTGATTTAAAATCAGACGTTATGGCACTTCAACGCCTTAAAGAAGCAGCAGAAAATGCAAAAAAAGAGCTTTCATCTTCAATGGAGACAGAAATCAACTTGCCATTTATTACTGCAGATGCAACAGGTCCAAAACACTTAGTTAAAAAACTAACCCGTGCAAAATTTGAATCGATGATTGATGATTTGGTTGATTTGACGATTAAAAAAATTAAAGAAGTTGTCAATGATTCTGATTTGAAGAAAGCTGAGATTAAAGAGATCGTTATGGTCGGTGGATCAACACGTGTTCCTTTAGTTCAACAAAAAATTAAAACATTTTTTGAAAAAGAGCTCAACAAATCTGTTAACCCTGATGAAGTAGTTGCTATCGGTGCGGCGATTCAAGGTGCGGTTATCAAAGGCGATGTTAAAGATATTCTTCTTTTAGACGTTACTCCTCTTAGCCTTGGTATCGAGACATTGGGTGGTGTTATGACAAAACTCATTGAAAAAGGAACGACCATTCCTGTTAAGAAGTCGCAAGTGTTCTCAACAGCAGAAGATAACCAACCTGCGGTTACCATTCATGCCCTACAAGGTGAGCGTGAGTTTGCTCGAGACAATAAATCGTTAGGACAGTTCAATCTTGAGAGTATCCCACCTGCACCTCGTGGTGTACCGCAAATTGAAGTCTCTTTTGACATCGATGCAAACGGTATTTTAACGGTTTCTGCTAAAGATAAAGCAACAGGTAAAGTTCAAGAAATTAAAATTTCTGGAAGTTCAGGACTTGATGATGCTGAAATTGAGAGAATGGTTAAAGATGCTGAATTGCATAAAGAAGAGGATAAAAAACGCAAAGAAGCCGTTGATGCTAGAAATCAAGCTGACGCGTTAGCGCATCAAACAGAAAAATCTTTAGGTGAAATGGGCGATGCGATTAGTAGCGAAGATAAGGCAAAAATTGAAACAGAACTCAAAGCGTTAAAAGAAGTTTTAGCGAATGAAAGTGCCACAAAAGAAGAAATTGATGCCAAAGTAAAATCGTTGAGCGAAGCAAGTCATAAATTGGCTGAAGCGATGTATAAAAAAGACCAAGGCGAAGCAGGAAATGCTGGTGGTGAAAAACCAAAAGCAAAAAAAGATGACGATGTCATCGATGCTGAAGTAGAATAAAACGTTTTTATGAAGCTTTACATGTAAAGAGATAACTTTACATGTAAAGCACTTTTTTTAGCCGTTAAGCTTTGAGAGATTTTCGCTTTGAAGTGTTTTTTCCATAATCTCAATCTCTTCTTTTCCACTACGTAAAATCTTATCATCTGTTTCTAAATGTTTATTTTTAATCTTTTCAGGATAATCAACATTACGTAAAATATGTTTTATCGTATTGATACGTGCTTTTTTCTTGTTATCAGAAAGCACAATTGTCCAAGGACAACGAGGATTATTAGAGGCTAAGAGCATTGAATATTTTGCGATGGTGTATTGATCCCACATTTCTTGTGATTTTTCATCAACGGGAGAGAGCTTGAACTGTTTGAGTGGGTCAGTTTTGCGCTCACGAAATCGTTTAGCCTGTTCATCTTTACTCACAGAAAAATAAAATTTGAAAAAAATAATGCCAGAGTTTGCTATCATTGTTTCAAACTTAGGTACTTCTCTTAAAAACTCTTTATGTTCTTCTTGTGTACAAAAACCCATAACAGGCTCAACACCAGCTCTGTTATACCAAGACCTATCAAATAAAACAATTTCACCAGCAGAGGGGAGATGTTGTGTATAGCGTTGAAAGTACCACTGTGTACGTTCTGTATCGGAAGGTTTTGAGAGGGCTACAACTCTAGCACCACGAGGGTTAAGATGCTCAGTGATCCGTTTTATGGTTCCACCTTTTCCAGCTGCATCGCGCCCTTCGACAACAATGAGAACTTTGAGACCTTTATCTTTAACGTGATTTTGGAATTTGATAAGTTCAACTTGAAGTTTTTTGAGCTCTTTTTCATATTTCAAATCACTTTTTCTCATCCATACTTGTACTTTTCCATCTTGTTCAAGCTCATCTTTTTTTTCTTCAACAATGGTTAAAGAGGGTTCTATTGCAACTTTTTCTTTAACTTTCTTTTCTTTTTTCTCTTTCTTTTTGCCCATTGTCTACCTCTTATGTATGAAATTTGTCTACTTCTTCAAATCGTTTGAATTTACAAAATATTTAGGATAGTTTGGTAAAATGTAATACTACTTTATAAAAGGTGCATCATAATGAAACATATTTTAAGAGGGTTTTCTCTTCTTTTTATCTTCACGCTCTCTTTAATAGCAAATCCACCTAAAATCTTGACGCCTGAAGAGGCTTTTAGTATCTTGGCACTCCAAAGTGAACAAGGTGTAACCATTAAGATAGGCTTAGGTGAGGGGATTTATCTTTACGATGATAAAATCAAGCTAGAACTTGTTAAACCCAAACAGCTCTCACTAGAAGAGTATGTTTCACGACCAAAACCAGAGCATTATCAAGACTATATTACACAACGTCAACCCTTTGAAATGTTTATACCTCAAAGTTTATTGGATAAAGAGGTTCAAAAAGGCTCTTTTACGATTAAATTTTCATATCAAGGGTGTTCAGAACTTGGTATCTGTTATCAGCCCATGTCCAATGAATTTACGTTTACATTAGGAAATACTACAAAATCAGCCTCTTTAGGAACTGAACAAGACCAAATTGCTTATGCGTTAGCGAATAGTAACGTTGCTATCGTTCTTGCCACTTTTTTTGGATTTGGATTGTTATTAGCTCTTACACCGTGTGTTTTTCCGATGATTCCTATTTTGTCCTCTATTATTGTGTCACAACCTAATGCTACGATGAATGCAAAGCGAGGCTTTTTACTCTCTTTAGTCTATGTCTTAGCGATGTCTTTAGCGTATGCGATTGCGGGAGTGTTGGCGGGTCTTTTTGGTGCGAATTTGCAAGCTTCTATGCAAAATCCTTGGGTGATTACTGCTTTTAGTGCGATCTTTGTTTTACTAGCACTTTCTATGTTTGGATTTTATGAGATTAAAATGCCCTCAGCTCTTCAAACAAAAATCAGTAAAAAAAGTGCAGAAGCGCAAGCACAAGGTGTTTTCGGAATTGCTATTATGGGCTTTTTATCAGCACTCATTGTTGGACCTTGTGTCGCAGCACCGTTGGCTGGAGCACTGATTTATATAGGTCAAAGTGGCGATGCTCTCCTTGGTGGGCTTGCTCTTTTTATGATGAGCTTAGGAATGGGTGTGCCCCTTTTAGTCATTGGAACGACAGCAGGGCGTTATATGCCTCGACCTGGAGGTTGGATGCAACGCGTTACTATTTTGTTTGGTGTGATGCTTTTAGGTGTTGCTATTTGGATGATGTCTCGTATTTTGCCAAGTCATGTCAGTATGGCATTATGGGCAATGTTGGTCGTATGCTCCGCAATCTTTTTTGGCGCAATAGAGCCTTTAAAAGAAGATGCGAGCGGATGGATGAAGCTTTTGAAAAGTGTTGCATTTCTTTTTTTAGTCTACGGAATAGCACTGTGTGTTGGTTTTATCTCAGGAGCGACAGATCCGCTTAAGCCTTTGGAGCGATTAAGTGCTAAAGAAGTGAATAGCCAAGTCTCTTCATCAACAGTTTTTACGAAAATCAACTCTTTGAGTATGCTTGAAACAGCACTAAAATCTTCTGATAAAGTGGTAATGCTTGATTTTTATGCGGATTGGTGTGTGAATTGTATTGAGTATGAAAAATTTACCTTTAACGATGAGCGTGTCAAAGCAAAAATGCAACATATGACCCTCTTAAAAGCAGATGTGACAAAAAACAGTGATGAAGACAAAGCGATGCAAAAGGCATTTACCATTTATGGACCTCCCGCACTTTTGTTTTTTAAAAATGGAAAAGAGTTAAGTGAGTTTCGTTTGGTGGGCTTTAAAAATGCCGATGAATTTTTAGCACATTTAGAAAAATTAGGATTGTAGCAGATGCA
>CAYTVI010000041.1:0-17493 GCA_964441765.1 uncultured Sulfurospirillum sp. | reverse complement strand
GAAAGCTCCATTGCACTGTTGGCAACGTGTAAAGAGTGTGAAACTTCGTGTTTGGTGTGTGAAGCTAGCGTTGAGAGTCCTTGCATATTGGTTGTGGTGGCATCCATCAGGTGTGCGACATGATGCAAGCGTGAAGCATTGTGTTCAACTCCTGAAGTGATGATTTTGACGATACCATCAATTTGACTGAGGCTCTCTTGTGTACGCTCGGCTAATTTTCGCACCTCATCGGCAACCACCGCAAAGCCTCGTCCGTGTTCACCTGCGCGTGCCGCTTCTATGGCGGCATTAAGCGCTAAAAGATTGGTTTGGTCGGCAATATCGTCGATAAGATTTAGTACGGTTTTCATCTCTTGCACGTGATGGGTGAGCGTTTTCATCTGGGTACTGACCTCTTCTTGCTCTTTTTTACTCTCATATACATCGTGATACAGCTGTTCAAATCCACCGATAAACTGCTCCATGACTTCGATATTTTGCATCAAAACATTTCTCGTTTGTTCGCTCATCTCTTCAGCATGATGCAAGGTCTCTTTGAGTGTGGCGATAGGTTGGCGCATCACATCGATGCTACCTTCTTGCGCATGAATCGTTCCCATGAGGGTTTGAGAGGTTTTATGCAAGGTTTGAGCGCTGTGGTGTGTGCCTTGTGTGATGGAAGAGATACGTGAAATGGTCTCTTCGACGCTTTCAAACACATTTCTTATAACCCTTGCGATACAGTCCATTTCATCTTTACTGCCTTTAAGCGGTGTGATGCTTTGGCGCAGATCAATATGTTTTGGGTCATGGATAACGGATTGAAAAAAACTTTGAAGACGTTGGGTATCAGCAACGATAAGTTTGACCATCAGTGCCATGAGTGCTAAGGTCATCAAAAAAACGATGGTTGCGATACTAAGATAGGTTGCTTGCTCAAACTGGCTTTGCTCTAGGTTTACGAGGGCTTCGACGTTGGATGAGAGGTGGCGTTCATCTTCTAAAAGGGTTTGATTGACATGGGTGAGGCTTTGCTTCATCTTTTCCATCTCTTGTTTGGCATAGCTGTTAAAAGAAAGCGCTTCTTCGGTCACTTTATCGGTGATATCTTCGATGACCAAGCCGATATCTCGAACGACGGAGAGCTCAGGCTCATTTTTTAAAAGGTTTGCAAGAATGGTAAATTGTTTGGCGTAAGGTTCGATGAAAGGGTGTTGCCCTGTGGGGGTTTGTTGCCACGCTAAAAGCTCTTCGACCAAGCGTTCTAGTTTGCGTTGTTGAGAGGGTTTGAAATTGAGCGTTGAGAGTTCATGCCGAATGAGTCGAAGCTTCGCCAAATCATTGTAGAAGATACCAACGTGCGAAGATTTTGCTTCAAGGGCGTCAAACGTTGTGACAGTTTCTTGATTGACTGTGATGGTCTTTTCAATGCTTTGTTGTAAAAGGTGACTTTGGTTGATTTGTTTGTCAAAGAAGTGAAGGTTGTGAAAAAAACCCAATCCATATAATATTCCCATCACACTCAGTGAGAGAAACATCGTGGCAAATCCAAGAGCAAAACGCTTGGTAATCGAGAGTTTTTTGAGGAGTAAGGTGAGTCTTGATGGCATAATATTTCCTAAAAATAGTGTGCGAAAGTGTAGAATGAATTGATTACAAAGAGGTTACTGTTTGAGGTGATGCGGGTGTAGAATTAAGAAGATTATGATAAATGTTTGATAAAGTGTTATTCTTCAAAGAAGGGATAAAAGGAGTAAAAGATGAAAGTTGAAACTTATACAAAGAGCCCTTATCAGGCTCTTTGTGCATGTTTTTGAAAAACCATTTGTTCCATGAGTTTAAAAAGTTCATTGCTTGCAACTTCCATCGCTTTAAAATCTTCCAAGATTTTATCACGATTGGCGATACAGCCATCTTTTGAGTCTAAACATTTAATCGCATCAAGAACATTGGTATGCACAATGGCGTGTGGTTTATCCATCAGTGCATAATTTGGGGTCATGCCAAATTTTGTTTTTCCTTCATGGTGATACCATTTGCCTAAACGACACCCTTTATGGTCGCTAAATTCGGAAAGCTTTTGCCCCATATTGATAGAGGTGTAGGCATTTGTTTTGAAAAGCACATGGTCTATCATGACAAGATTGACGAAAATTCGATCTTCAATCATCGAAAGGTCATGGTTAATCGATGTTGTACTTTCACTGAGCTTTGACATACTCTCTCCAAAGCGTTCCATTAAGACATTGAACCTATCAAAAACACTTTGCATACTGCCTGAACTTTCATCAATACTGTTGCTCTCTTGTTGAAGCACTTGTACGGTGATTTTAATCTCACCCGTTGCTTTTTGCGTGCGCTCCGCTAATTTACGAACCTCTTCTGCTACAACGGCAAATCCACGCCCATGCTCTCCCGCGCGTGCTGCTTCAATAGCAGCATTAAGCGCTAGAAGATTGGTTTGCTCTGAGATTTCATTGATAAGATCAACAATGGTATTAATATCATTGGCTCTATGTGAGAGATTATTGATGGCACTTGCATTATTTGCAATAAGAACATTGAGGTTTTCAAGTTCACCTTTGACTTCTTGAGTCTCTTGGAGTCTTTGGGTAGACATTTGTGCACTATCTCGTACCTCTTCAGCAATAGTACTTATTTTAGTTGCATTTTCTAAAAAACTTTTTTGTAAAAAATTGAGTTGTTCATTGTTTTTATTGACTTTTGAGAGTTCAAAATTGAGCTGTTCGTGAAGATTTTTACGATGATTGATTTCCATTGTTTTGACGCTTTGGTTGATTTGCTCTCCCGCATAATTAAACGCACTGCTCATACCTTGCGTAAAAAAAGGTCGATAATAATTATGTGCGGTTGCTTTGCTAATGGTTCCTTTCATCTCCCTCACAAAGGTTTCAAGTTGGTCAAGTAGATTATTGGTGCTCCACGAAATATCATGAATCACACCCGTTTCCGTGATATGTGTGATGCGTGTTTCAAAGTTTCCAATAGCAGCGTTGTGTAAAACCTCTTTGATGTTTTCTAAAGAGTGTGTACAGCGACGAAGATGAAGTGATAAAACCCACAATAAGCCACTCACAAGCACCAGACCCACTAACGTGATAATGTGCAATCCATACACTAAAAAATCAGCCACACCTAAGATGACCAAAAAGGCAATAAGAAAGAAAGGAAGTTTATAAAGATTAGAGAGAGAGGATAAATTCATCATAATTCTTTCCTTTGCTATGAAGTGTCTCTTCAAGATATTTTACTGAGGCATTTACACCACCACTTTTTTCAGCATTGATAAGTGTTGCATAAAGTGCTTGGATGGTTTTGAGTGCATCACTTTTTGGTTTACGGCGTACGGAGTAGTAGCCGATGATTTTACCATTGTTATCAAAAGAGGGTGTAACATTGGCAAAAACCCAGTAATGGTCCCCATTTTTGGCTTGGTTGACCACGTAAGCAAAGATTTCTTCGCCACTTTGGATACGTTCCCATAAAAGTTTGAAAATACATTTTGGCATTTGCGGATGACGGACGATATTATGCGGCTTTCCTAAAAGTTCGCGTTCCTCATAGCCTGAGAGTTTAATAAAAACCTCATTGCCATAGGTAATGCGCCCTTTGAGGTCTGTTTTGGAAACGATAATTTCATTTTCATTGAAGGATAATTCCATCTCTTCGACCTTTCGAACAATTTTTCACGCAGAATTTTACTCTTTCAATGTGTCAACAAGGTATCTTCAATATTAATTTAAAATTAAAAAAGTATAATACTTTCACGTTGTTTTATAGAAGGCAAAATGATGTCATCACTGTGTATTTTAATTGTCGAGGATGATAAAGAAGTCGCTTCGCATCTTCAACTCTATTTAAGTCCTAAATTTAGCCGTGTAGATATTGCTTTTGATGGTAAAGAAGCATTTGAAAAGTATTTGAATTACGATTATGACCTGATTATTAGTGACATTGAAATGCCTTATGACAATGGCATAACGCTATTTCAAAAAATCCGAAAACTTGACACCGATATCTTGCTGATTCTTTTTAGCGGTCACACACAAGAAAAATACCTTTTAGAAATGGTCACGCTCAAATTAGATGGTTATTTGATGAAACCCATCACATCTAAAAAAATTGATGAAATTTTGGAAAAAGTTTTAGCGTGCAAAGAGGCGGTAAAAGTCATTTGCAAAGAACATGATATTGCTTACTCGTATCTTTCAAAGATGATTACATGTAAAGAAAAAAGTGTTTCTTTAACGCATTTTGAAATTATCGTGATGGAGCTTTTTTTAAAACAAAAAGCCTATAAAGTCACTCATGAAATGCTTTCAGAAGCGTTGTATGATGATGAAGAAAAAAATGTTAAAGATAGAACTAAAAATCTTATTAAGCGCTTACGACAAAAATTGCCTTTTTTAAAAATTGCTCCTTTGGTTCATTTTGGATATCAGCTTATGTGTACGGAGTATAATGATGGATAAAATTTTAGGGCAAATGGTCAATCTTACCGATGAACTTTTCTCTTTTGTCGATCGAAACTATTGTTATCAAGAAGTCAATAATGCTTATTTACGGCTTTTTAATCGTAAAAGAGAAGAGTATATTGGTCAGCATATGTCTATATTTATGGGTGAAAAGCAATTTTTTGAAATCAAAGAGATGATGGATCGTTGCTTGGCAGGTGAAATTGTCTCTTACGAAAGATGGTTTGAATATGCTAACGCAAAGCGCTACTATTTGATTGTTACCAACACACCTTATCACTCAAATAATGAAATTTTAGGGGTTATTATATCCGTTAAAAACTACACCCAACAAAAATTATCTGAGGATGAAAAAGCAAAAAATCAAGAGCTCTTAATCCATCATGCAAAGATGGCAGAACTTGGAAGTATGGCATCGTTTTTAAATCATCAGTGGCGGTCTCCTTTAAATACCTTAAGTGCCAATCTTTTAAAGCTCAAAGTACTTGCCGATGGGCATGGCAAACAAACTCCCTTTCATCAAACACTTTTACGGTGTGAGGAGATTTTAGAGCAAATTTCAGATGATTTGGAAGTGTTTAGAGATTTTTACAATCCCAACAAACGCATTGAAACTATTAACTTAGAAGACGCTATTAAGCAAGTACTTACTTTTTTGGAAGAGCGTATTCACGCATTAGATGTTTCCTTAAGTATGCACATTATGCATGAGATTGAACTTAAATGTTTAAAGAGTGATTTACTGCATCTTTTGATGATTTTTTTCAATAACGCACTTGATGCATTTGAGCGTCGCTGTACCGTTTCTCCTATGTTAGATATTCGAGCTAGGCTAGGATATGCCTATATCAGCATTTCAATTGAAGATAATGCTGGGGGCATTGATGAGGCAATTTTGGATCAGATTTTTGTCAATTTTGTGAGTACCAAAGCATATAAACAAGGCAGTGGAATGGGGCTTTATTTTGCAAGAATGATAGCAAAAGAAAAACTTAAAGCGCAGTTGTCATTAAAAGAAGGGAAACAAGGTCTTAAAATTATACTGGAGATCCCTAAGATTTCGTGATTTTCTTTGACGAAGAAATTAATAAAATGGTATCATTTCACTTTTAAGATATATCTCCACTTTGTACACTTACATTTCAATAAATAAAGAGTTTTTTATGAAGAGTATTAAAACAGTTTTATTGAGACGATTTTTATTGATTTTTACCATATTAGCTATTTTTATTCTCTCAGGGCTTACATTTGGATTTAGGGAACTTTCGATTAAAAATGCGGAAGATAAAGCTTTGGCTATTGCTTATGTGATTAAAGCAGGACTTACGGCACATATGAAGAGTGGTATCATGGAAGAGAAAGAGTACTTTCTCAATGAGGTACAATCGACGTATAATATTAATGCGATTCACATTATCCGTGCTCCAAGTCTTAATGAACAGTATGGTATCAAAGGCGCTCTTCCTCAAAGCAATCCTATGATAGAACGGGCATTTAACACTAAAAAAGAGCATTTTGTTTTGGATGAGCACGATGAGATGGTGAAGCTTCAAGCTTACATTCCTTATATTGTCAATCAAGAAAGTACCATTAGCTGTCTGTCTTGTCATAAAGCGAAGCAGGGTGATGTGCTAGGTGTTGTGGAGATGAGTCTTGATTTGAAAGATTATAAAAAGCTCTCTATTAACTATATTTTAATGAGTATTGCGGTTTTGATGCTTTTTATTCTCTTTTCACTGCTTCATTCCATCAAAAGTCTCAATGAGTTTAGCATTAAGCCGCTTCGCAAATTGATTTCACGCTTTGAAGAAGCGATTACAGAGCATAAGCCCATTGAAAATTCGCACTTTACCACCTTGGAGTTTAGGCAAGCGGTGGATGATATCAACGCATTGATTCAAAAAATCAACCAGCAAAAAGGCGAACTAAAACTTAAAAATATTGAACTAAGCGATTTGAATGAAGAGATAGAACACACTCTTAAAGACACGCTTTTTACCATTGGTGTGATTGCGGAGAAAAAGAGTGCTGAAACGGGAAATCATCTCAAGCGTGTCTCAGAAATATCACGATTTTTAGCGTTGAAGTATGGTTTGAGCGCGGAAGATGCTGAACTCATATATGCGGCAAGTCAACTGCACGATATCGGAAAGCTTGGCGTACCTGATGCGATTTTATTTAAGCCCGCACGTTTGGATGAAGAAGAGTACAAGCAGATGCAAGAGCATGCCTTTTTAGGCTATGAGATGCTCAAAAGTTCACAACGTATTTTACTTCAAACTGCAGCGACCATTGCGATGGAACACCATGAACGTTGGGATGGACAAGGATATCCTTATGGTAAAAAAGGTGAAGAGATAAGTCTTTTTGGGCGTATCGTGTGTGTGGCTGATGTTTTAGATGCGTTACATTCAAAGCGTTGTTACAAAGAGCCATGGAGTTTTGAAGAGGTGATGGCGTACTTTGAAGAGAACCGTGCAAAGCAGTTTGACCCCAAAATCGTAGAACTGGTTTTAAATAATCAAGAAGAGATAAAGGCAATGTTTAAAACGTTTAACTAATTTGGTGTATGATAAGCGCAAAATTTCTATGCAAAAAGGTAGGGCATGATGTTAACCAAATTTGATGTTTCGATTACCAATGCAAGTAAGGGAATGGCGTTGATGCTTATTTTATGGCATCATCTCTTTTATGAAAAACCAGAAGTGGGATTTTTGGTTTATCAAAGTGCGCTTTTAGCTAAAGTGTGTGTGGGCATCTATGTTGTTTTGAGTGGGTATGGCTTGGCAGAGTCTATCAAGCATAAAGCACTTGATTTGGTGGCATTTTACAAGCGTCGGGTGAGCAAGCTGTATCTTAATTATTGGTTTATAGCGTTTTTATTTATTCCTATTGGAACACTTTTTATGGGCAGAACGCTAGAGGGTGTTTTTGGTGAAAACGCTTACTTTGGGCTTCTCATCCAAATGTTAGGGCTTCATATGTTCACAAGTGTCAGTTATGGGTATAACGCGACATGGTGGTTTATGAGCTTGATTATTGTCTTGTATGCGATATTTCCTTTAGTGTTTAAACTTACCAAGCGGTTTCATGTGTGGTTTTTAGCTTTTTGTGCCCTGCTTTTATTTGTGCCCATTCCATTGGTAAATGATTGGATTTTTCCTTTTGCTGTGGGGGTTTGGCTTTCTCAAAACGATGGTTTTGTGAAGATGATGGCATGGCTTGGGAAACAAGGAAAATGGCGTTTTGTGACGTTGCTAGTGTTAACGGCTTTGGTAGCATGGTACCGTCAAAATGGTTGGCTTTTTGATAGCATCCGAGCCGATACCTTCTTTGGTATTTTACTCATTTTACTGACCACAGAATGGGTTTTAGCCTCACCCACATCACGCAAAGTTTTAGAATTTATCGGTGTTCATTCGTTTAATATCTTTTTGTTCCATACCTTTATTTACTACTACTATTTCCCTACATTTACCTATAGTTTTCAAAACCCTGTGCTTATTTTTGTGGTATTGTTGGCAATTTGTTTGGTCGTTTCTGTAGGAATTGAGAAGTTGAAAGAGAAGATTGGGTTTAATAAAATTATCTAAAAGAGATTTACATGTAAGGAGAAATCCTTACATGTAAAGAAGTGTTTTTTTAGTTGATAGACTGAGAAAAGACCGATTTTCCGCCATCCATGTGGTTAAACTCTGCGTTTTCAAGCCATCGCTCAGGAAACGAGATATATTCGATGAGGTTTTCTAACAGCACCATATGCTGTCGCTCTTCTTCTGCAATACGTAAAAAGGCAGCTTGTTGCTCGCTGTCTTCTATCATCAGTGCTTTTTCAATGTAAAATTTGTAGCTGTTCTCTTCTGAACGTAAAGCGCTCTTGTAGAACTCTACTTGGTCTTCGCTAAAACAGGCTTTCGTGTTTTCTTCACGCATTTTTTCAAAAATCGTCTTCGCAGTTGCAAAAACATCAACGTGAGGCTGTGTTGGGATGATTTGGTTTTTATTCATCTTATCAAACACAACGTAGTGTTTTACCTCTTCATCGGCTAGCATGTTAAGAATGGACTTAAGTCCTGGTTCATCCGTTTTACTCGCAAGATCACGGTAGTATCGTTCGCCATCTTTTTCAACTTTCATCGCGTATTCATAGACATTCATCGCACACCCCTTTTGTAATGTTAAGTTAAACACTGAGTATTTTATACGAAAACTATGATAAAGATGTGATAAGAAATTGATATTAAAGCTATAAATAAAGCACCAAGTGTGTCATCTTAAAATAAGAAGTAAAACCACAAAAAAATGCAAAATACTCCCACCTAAGACAAAAAAGTGCCAAATGGCATGATTAAGATGCAATTTTTCCCAAAGGTAAAATAAAATACCCACCGTGTAGACCATTCCTCCTGCGACAAGCAAAGAGAGGCTAAGTACATCAAGGCTCTCCATCAACGGTTTTATGGCGACAACAACCATCCACCCCAAAAGCGTGTAAAGCACTAAAGAGAGGCGGTGAAAACGTCTTGGGTAGAAGATTTTTAAGATAATCCCCAAAAGGGCAACACTCCATGCTGTGCCAAAAAGCGACCAACCCCAAATCCCTTTAATGCCAAGGAGCGTGATGGGCGTATAGGTTCCTGCGATGAGAATATAAATCGCACAGTGGTCAAGTTGTCGTAAGATAGCTTTGATGTTTGGGGCTAAGATGGCGTGGTAGAGTGTCGAAGCGCCATACATCAAAATCAGCGCGATGCCAAAAACAAGCGCACTTGCGATCTTATATCCATCACCACTTTGTCCTGCAAAAACACACAGCAGTGTCAGCGCACTGACACTTAGAAGAAGTCCAAAACCATGTGTGATGGCATGCCAAATCTCTTCTAAGTTTGAGTATTCATTGGTAGAAGTTTTAATGGGGTATCCTTTTTCACTTTGATTGTAAATTATACAGTGAATTTTGCCGATTTGATTCAAAATAATAGAAGGTTTTTCCTATGCGTATCGATGCTTATTCCCTTGCTTTTACAAGCCACTATGAGAGTGCTCAAAGCTCTTTATCTCGTGTGAGTCAAAAAGGTGAAATGGTACACACACTTTCACTTCACAACGAAAGTGAAAGCCTAGAACTCCTTGCTCGTGGTACGGTTATGACGCAAGAAGGGGTGGTTGATTTGGAGCTTTTAGCCTCACTTTCACGCAAAGAGCGCTATATTCAAGAGAGCCTTGTGCATCAAAGTGCTATTGATCCTTTGGTGATTAATTTTGAGGGTGGATTGGCTGGTGTTGATACCAAAAATAAATTTAGTTTTGATTTGAACAGTGATGGCAAAAAGGAGATGATTTCACTGCTTGGCAGTGGCAATGGTTTTTTAGCCATCGATAAAAACAATAACGGTACTATTGATGATGGCAGTGAGCTTTTTGGAACAAAAAGTGGCGATGGTTTTGCGGATTTGGCACTGTATGATGATGACAAAAATGGCGTCATTGATGAAAATGACAGTGTCTTTGAAAAGCTTCTTGTGTGGCATAAAAGTGCGTTAGATGAGGGCATTTTAACACTGAAACAAGCGCGCGTTGGTGCGCTTTTATTGGACAATGTTGCTTCGATGTTTCATTACAAAAATGAAGGTGAAAGTAACGCAACATTGCAAAAAAGCGGTGTTGTGCTTTTTGAGGGTGGAAAAGCAGGATGGGTATCGCATCTGGATTTTATGGTGAAAGATGAAATGCAAAGTGTGGTTTCACAACAAGGCTCATTGCAAGAGCAAAAAAATGCTCTTTTTTCTGTATCTTCACTTTTACCTTCTGCATCAGAAAATGATTTGAAGCAAGAATCTTTAATTGAGATTTTGAAAAAGCGTTTGAGCCTTTTACAAAATAAACTCTCCAAAACCTCAGATAAGTCACAAAAAGAGGCACTGAACATTCAAATCCTCTCTCTTTCACAGCACATTGCGATGCTTGAAATGGGTTGATGCAAACTTTACATGTAAGCATTTGGGCGGTATAATAAAGCTTTACATGTAAAGGATAAAAATGCTTGATATTCAAACCCTTGTTATGTTCGTGATGGCTTCTACGCTACTCGCCCTAGCTCCAGGACCTGATAATATTTTTGTACTCACCCAGTCTATGGTACGAGGAAGTAAAGCAGGTCTTGCGATTACACTTGGATTGTGCAGTGGACTTGTGTTTCATACCTCTGCGGTGGCTTTAGGTGTGGCGGTGATTTTTCAAACTTCTGCGGTGGCGTTTACGCTTTTAAAATTTGTAGGCGCTGGGTATTTGCTCTATCTTGCCTATCTTTCGTTTAAAGACGCTTCTAAAACAAAACTGAACACGGATAAACTCTCTTTAAGCCTTGGCGCACTCTATCGTCGTGGTATCTTGATGAATGTGACCAATCCTAAAGTTTCTATCTTTTTTCTCGCTTTTCTTCCTCAATTTACGAAGCCAGAACTTGGAAATGTTACCACACAAGTCTTTTTATTAGGTGCCATATTTATGCTTTGTGCTTTGGTCGTTTTTAGCCTCATCGCACTTTTAGCAGGACGTGTGGGAGAGTGGTTTTCAAAAACCAAGCATGGTGAGAGTATTTTAAACAAAGTAGCAGGAACCATTTTTGGTCTTTTAGCCATTAAATTAGCATTGAGTGAGCGATGAAAAAGAGTCTTCTTCTAGCCGTTATTGTGGCTTTAATCGCAGGAGTGTTACTAATAGAAATAGTTTTGCAAAAAGTATTTGCATAAGTCAAAATGTCATATGTTTATCCGATGGCATGGTATAAGATATATTAAAATCGTGTATGGAGTATTGGAATGAAAATAGGTCTTTTTATCCCCTGTTTTATGAATGAGTTGTACCCTGAGGCATCAATGGCAACGTTGAAGTTGCTTGAAGACTTAGGCTTGGATGTGGAGTACCCGATGGAGCAAACCTGTTGTGGGCAAGCCCAAGCAAATACAGGGTGTGCACACGAAACCAAAGTCTTAGCCAAACGCTTTTTAAATATTTTCAAAAAGTATGATTACATCGTCGCTCCAAGTGGTAGCTGTGTGAGCATGGTGCGCAATCACTACGCACAGTTTTTAGAAGGCGAAGATGGTTTTGAGCGTATGCGTTCACACACCTATGAATTGGTGGAGTTTTTGCTTGAAGTGGTTAAAGTCGAAACATTTAATGTGAAATTTCCTCATAAAGTGGGTATTCATAACAGTTGTCATGCGCATAGAGGCATTGGCATGGCGAGTATGAGTGAAAAAAATGTCCCTGAATTTTCAAAACTAAAGACGATTTTGTCCAAAGTAGAGGGTATTAGTTTTGCAGAGCTTTCACGAAAAGATGAGTGCTGTGGTTTTGGTGGGACGTTTGCGGTGAGTGAAGAAGCGATGAGTATTGCGATGGGAAAAGCCAGATTGCAAGACCATTTGGACGCAGGAAGTGAGTATATCACAGGAGGTGATCTTTCCTGTTTGATGCATATGCAAGGCATTATTGATAGGGATAAGTTACCTTTAAAAATTGTACACGTTGCACAAATCTTAGCAGGAGATATTCAATGAGCACAGGACATCCAGAACTCGCCGCTGCCTTTGCGCACAATGTAGAGCGAATGAAATGGCATGATAAAGCTTTGTGGTTTGTTCGTGTCAAGCGCGACAATCAATCCAAAAGTTTAGACGAGTGGGAAGAGCTTCGCAATACTGCCGATAAAATCAAAACCCACACCCTTGCTAATCTTGACACCTACTTAGAGGAATTTGAAAAAAATGCACTCAAGCGAGGTATTAAAGTGCATTGGGCAAAAGATGCAGCAGAACACAACGCTATCGTTTTGGATATTTTGCGTTCCAATAACGTCAAAATGGTGGTTAAAAGTAAGTCGATGCTCACCGAAGAGTGTCATCTGAACCCTCATCTTGAAGCGCATGGTATCGAAGTGGTTGATACAGACTTGGGCGAGCGTATCGTTCAATTACGCCAAGAGCCTCCTTCTCACATCGTACTTCCCGCGATTCACCTTAAAAAAGAAGATGTTGGAACAACCTTTGAGAAGTTTTTAAAAACAGAAAAAGGCAATTCTGACCCTACCTATCTTACACGTGCCGCACGTGCGCATTTACGAGAGAAGTTTTTAAACGCTGATGCAGCGATGACAGGGGTTAACTTTGCTATCAGTGAAACGGGTGGCATAGTGGTCTGTACCAATGAGGGAAATGCCGATTTGGGTGCGAGTTTGCCTAAGCTTCATATTGCGTGTATGGGGATTGAAAAAATTATTCCACGATTAAAAGATTTGAGCATCTTTACGCGTTTACTAGCCCGCAGTGCCACAGGTCAGCCCGTGACGTCTTACACTACACATTATCATGGCGCAGTAGAAGGTGGAGAGATGCACATTGTTATTGTGGACAATGGCAGAACCAACATTTTAGCGCAAGAGCGTTATGTCAAATCTTTGCAATGTATCCGCTGTGGGGCGTGTTTAAATACCTGCCCAGTCTACAGACGCAGTGGAGGGTTTAGTTATGGGTATACGATTCCAGGACCGATTGGCTCAACCCTTGCACCAAATCGTGATTTGAAAAAATACAGTACCTTGCCATTTGCCTGTTCGCTGTGTGGTTCGTGTACCAACGTGTGTCCGGTCAAAGTAGATTTGCATCATGAACTCTACTACAAACGACAAGAAGTGGTTGAAGCGGGGTATTTGAGCCCTGTAAAACTCAATGCACTTAAGATGGCGACGTGGCTTATGTGTCATCCAAAATTGATGGATTGTGCAGGATGGATGGCGCGAAAATTTGTTCCGCTGATGCCAAGAGCCATTGTCTATTCTAAGTTTAATGTCTGGGGAAAAGGACGAGAACTCCCTCGTTTCCCAAAAAACAGTTTCAAAGAGTTATATAAAGCTAAGAAGGGGATAAAATGAGTTCACGTGAAGCGATATTAAAAGCGATAAGAGAGCGAAAATCGGTACACTCTGTGGCTCTTCCTGAAGTCAATATTGCCCATATGCATTATGAAAATATCAATGAAAAATTCTCTACCTCTTTAGCCAGTGTTGGAGGTAATGCTGTTTTTATGGAAAGTTTGAGCGACGTGGAAGCGTACATCAATGAGCATTATAAAGATGCCAAAGTGATTGTCTCTAATGTTGAGGGCTTAAATGTCACAACAAAAGATGCGAATGCAACGGATGATCCGCATACCTTACGTGATGTAGATTTGGCGATTATCCAAGGGGAGTTTGCTGTCGCTGAAAATGGCGCTGTGTGGGTGAAAGAGAAAAACGCTCGTCACCGTGCTCTTTATTTTATTACCCAAAAATTGATGATGATTGTTCCCAAAGGCGAGATAGTCGATACCATGCATGAGGCGTATGAGCGTGTGAGCTTTGATGAGGGTAGTTTTGGTCTTTTCATCAGTGGACCCTCTAAAACCGCTGATATTGAGCAGTCTTTAGTTATCGGGGCACACGGTGCAACCGAAGCGTGCGTGGTCTTTGTTTAGACCACTTTTGAGGTCGTTTAGTCTTTACATGTAAAGACTAAACTCCTTTTTTCTTTCGCGGTTTTATCTCAGGAAGTTGTGAGATAACAACCCCACACAAGATAACCCCACTAGCAATAAGTTCCACAGGTTTTAACACTTCTCCTAAAAAGAGATACGCCAAAATAACTGTAAAAACAGGAATGAGATTGACAAACACCGAAGCACGAGAGGCTTCAATACGACTAAGGGCTAAGTTAAACATCCCATATCCACCAATCGTGACGACGATACCAAGGTAGAGTATCCAAAGAATGACTTCCGTATTGAGGGTCATGCTTAGGGTGTTGTACTCCCAAATAGCAAGTGGTAAAAAGAAAATCGCTCCTACAAAAGCTTGTACCGCCGTTAAAAAGAGAGCGGAAAAGCGTTGGGTGAGGTAGCGAATAGCGATAGCATACCATGCCCCACAAATCATCGCACAAAACTCTAAGAAATTGCCTAAAAGTGGATTGCTAGCATGTTCACTGCTTTGCGCACTAAGGCTTAACCACACCGCACCCACAACAGCCAATAAAGAGCCAATAATCACTTTTTTCGTAATAACCTCTTTAAGCGCAATAGCCGCTCCAATGGCAGTCATCAAAGGCATCATAGACGTTATCATACCCGCTTGCGAAGCGGTGGTGTATTGGAGTGCTTTGGCTTCAAAGATAAAGTACAAACACGGCTCAAACGCCGTCATCAGTAAAATGTATTTAATATCTTTTTTCGTAAACTCTAGCTTTAAAAAGCCCTTGATAAAATAGACAAAACACAAACTAGCAATCACCATACGACCAAAAACCACACTCATGGGTCCTAGTGGTCCGATGGCAGATTTGAGAGCGATAAAAGAGCTTGCCCATGTGAGCATCGCGGTGAGTAATAAGAGAAGTCCTAAAAGATCGATTTTTTGATTTTGCACATCTTGCCTTGTAAAAAAATGTCTGCCATTGTACTCAGAGTTTGCTAAAAGTTGGTACAATAGTCTTATGGGAATATTTACATTGCGCAATTTGGTACTACTGTTCATGATACTTTTATTCGTTCGGTATTACAATGCTAAACAGGAGCTTGTTATGCCTTCTCTTGAATTGCCTTCCTCAACAAAAATTCTCGCATTTGGCGATAGTTTAACACGAGGGTATGGTGTTTTGCCGCAGGAGAGTTATCCTGCAACGCTAGCATCACTTTTACATGTAAGCGTGATAAATGAGGGCATCTCAGGCGAACTTAGCAACGAAGGTTTGGCACGCTTGCCACAATTACTCTCCAAACACACTCCTGATATCCTCATTCTATGTCATGGTGCCAATGATATTTTAAGACGAAAAGATTTAGAGCAGACGAAGAAAAACATAACAAAGATGGTAGAACTTGCGCATGAAAAAGGAATTTATGTCGTCCTTGTGGGTGTGCCTATGTATGAAATACTTACCTTTGAAACCGTTCCTTTTTATTATGAGATTGCAAAAGAAAAAGGGCTTGTTCTTGAAGATAAAGCGCTTGAAAAGATATTAAATTCCGAAAAACTCAAATCTGATTCGGTTCATCCCAATGCACAAGGCTATGCCTTAATGGCAAAAAATATAGCGTTTTTGTTAGAAAAACACTACATCCCCTCATCGAAACCGTTTTAATAATTCCTTAAGATACGTTTCTGCCAAATGGGCTATTTCTGATTCACTAAGCGTAATCGGTTTTTCTTCTCCTGGTATGTTATGACGCAGTGTTGAGAGTTGAACGCAGGTTTTAAAAAGCTCTTCAGGGCTCATTTTTACCATGGCGTGTAAAACATTTTCAGGTAGATTTTTAGGTTCTAATTGGTGCAAAGCATGGATATTGGCTAAAAATGTTTCAATCGTCGTGTTCAATGAAACTCCTTAAAATTTTTGTGCAATTATGCCACATTTTAGGAAAGTTTTTTTCTTGACTTGTTACATGTAAGTGACTTTTGTGCAAAATAGAGTACAATTAAATCAACACCGCCGACAAGGTTCAATCCATGAGTATGTACGATTTAGAAGCGTTTCTTCGCTCCATTCATCCTTTTCAGTTGCTCTCAAAACAAGAGATGTTAAAAGCCACGCAGGCGATGAATATCGCTTATTATAAAAAAGACACCTTACTGCTTTCTCCCACACTCAAAGCGGAGTTTTTGTACATCATCATCAAAGGTGAAGTAGGGGAGTATCATGAAGATGAACTCATCAAAGTGTATGGAAAGTCTAACTCTTTTGATACCGATGCACTCATCTATGGGAAGTGTGAGGGAAGTTTTAAAGTTTTAGAAGAGTTGATTTGTTATGAGCTGAAAAAAGAGGATTTTTTGAGTTTGTTAGACAGTAATCCTACCTTTAAAGCCTATTTTATCCAAGATTTAGCTAACAAAATCCAATCTGCCAAACAAAAAGAGTATACGACGGAGCTTTCAGGATTTATGATGGCGCGTGTGCAAGATAGCTATTTGCATGAGCCAACCATTGTGGAAAAAGAGTGTTCCATCATGGATGCGTTAAAGCAGATGGAAGCAAAAAAAAGCAGTTGTATCATCGTGCAAAATGGCGATGGGTATGAGTATGGCATCGTGACAGACAGTGTGGTGAGGCGACATGTACTCTTTAACGAATACGACAAACACGGTGCTATTGGACCTATTGCGCTTCATCCTATCATTACGATTGAGGCGGATGATTATTTGTTTAATGCGCTTTTAGCCTTTACAAAGTACTCCATTAAGCGTATTGTTGTGACGCGAAAGGGTGTGATTATCGGTATTTTGGAGCAATTGGATTTGCTCAGCTACTTTGCCAACCACACCTATCTTGTTGCGGTACAAATCCGAAAAGCACAAAGTATTGAGGAGCTGAAACAAGCCAGTTTTGACCTTATTAATATCATCAAGAAGTTACATGTAAAAGGGACAAAGGTGGATTATATCGCTAAATTGGTCTCTGAAATCAATGAAAAAATTTACGAAAAACTCTATCATATGATTGTACCTCAAGCTTTAGCACAGAAGGCGTGTTTGATTGTGATGGGAAGTGAGGGCAGAAAAGAGCAGATGCTCAAAACCGACCAAGACAATGCGCTTATTGTGAGTGATGAGATGGATGTGGCACTGTATACCCCTTATATGCAGCGCTTCAGCGAAATTTTAATCGAGTTTGGGTTTCCAAAGTGTGAGGGAAACATCATGGTTTCCAATCCGTATTGGTGCAAAAATGTGGGTGCGTACAAAAAGGAGCTTAGACGTTGGTGTGAGATGTCTAATATGGAAGATATGATGAATTTAGCGATTTTTTGCGATGCCATCAGTGTTGCAGGCGATAAAACCATGCTAGAGCGTCTTAAAAAAGCGATGGTTGATTTTACTAGGGGGCAAGATGCGTTCATGGCAAACTTTGCTAAAGCCGCCATAGCGTTTGAAACACCGATTGGAATGTTTACCAATTTAATCGCTAACAACAATAAAATTGAC
>CAYTVI010000040.1:0-17913 GCA_964441765.1 uncultured Sulfurospirillum sp. | reverse complement strand
TGTTAGAATACCCTACTTTTTAAAAAGGAATGCAAAACGCATGGATTTAGGAACCATTGTCGGCTTAGTCGTCATGCTCGCACTCATCTTTAGCGCGATGGCTATGGGCGTAGGTATTGGCCCTTACATTGATATCCCCTCTGTTCTTATCGTTTTTGGTGGTACAACAGGTGCTTTGCTTGTTGCTTTCAAAATGGAACAAATGAAAAACTTTGGCAAATATTTTATGATTGCCATCAAACCTCCACGTGAAAATGTGCCTGAACTGATCAAAAAAATGGTTGATTATTCGATAAAAGCCAGACGAGATGGTATCTTAGCACTTGAAACCGATGCCAACAATGAATCAAATGCCTTTTTGAAAAAAGGGCTTTCAATGGCAGTCGATGGAAATGAACCTGATATTATCCGAACACTCCTTGAAACCGATATGGAAAAAACCGATGAGCGCCATAAGAGTAATGCTACTATCTTTGATAATATTGCAGGATACGGTGGTGCGATGGGTATGATTGGTACATTGATTGGTCTTGTGGCAATGCTTATGAATATGAGTGACCCCTCCAAAATTGGTCCTGCGATGGCAGTTGCATTACTCACAACTTTTTATGGCTCTTTACTTGGAAACGTTGTTGGTGGTCCAATAGCTAATATCTTATCCATTCGTAACAGTGAAGAGACCTTGGTTAAAACCATTATTTTAGAAGGTATTCTCTCCATCCAAGCAGGCGATAATCCACGTAACTTAGAAGCTAAATTACTTGCCTTTTTACCTCCTAAAGAGCGTAAGAGCCAATTTGAATAAGCGACACTAATTATGGCAAAAGAAAAACCGTGTGATTGTCCAAAGTGTTTACCAGGATGGCTTGCCGCCTTTGGTGACCTTATGTCCCTCCTACTTGTCTTTTTCGTACTCCTTCTTTCGATGTCAACTATGGATGCTAAAAAAGTTCAAGAAGCCTTTGGTTCACTCGCAGGCGCACTAAGCGTTCTTGATGGTGGTACACGAACAGAGATTAATCGTGAACGACAACAAAAACCAACCCCTATTGAGCATAAAGAACGCCCTACAGAATTGGTAAAACAAAAAATCCCACAAGAAGAGATGGAAAAAGTAACCCAAATGCTCCAATCCCTCTCTCAATCCGTTGCGCAACAAAGCAATGATGCAACCAAACGAAGTGGCTCTTCAGATTCAAGTTTAGAAGAATCAGAAGATGGCTTTATCATTCGTCTTCCAGCCAACCTTCTTTTTAACGCAGGTTCAGCCACTATCAACAACGACGATTCTCTTTTATTTTTAAAGCGTATCGCGATGATTGTCCAACAACTGCCAAAAGATTTACAGATTAATGCTATTGGTCATACCGAAAGTACCCCTCCACCTAAAGGAGGTCTGTATAAAGATAACTGGGAACTTTCAACTGCACGCGCTGTAAGTGTGGTTAAAGAACTTCTTAAAAATGGGGTCGATCCAAAGCGTATTGTAGCATCAGGTAGAGCCTCTTATGCACCCCTCACCCCTGAAAACACTCCTGAGGCAGACGCACAAAATAGACGTGTTGATTTACACTTCTTTGCACTGAGTGAAAAAAGTAAGCAAGAAGCGAAAAAAAGTATCCTTGACCAAGGTGGAAAATAACGGCTTACATGTAAAACATTAAGAACGCACCACGCCCAAATCCACACAGGCAATATGATTCGGGGATGCTTTAGCACTTTTCTTCAAAATACCAAAAATCTCATTGAGTGTATTGTCATCTAATTTATGAGGATGCCCAAATCCATTACAAATCACCGCAGCACTGACTGTCATAAAAGGGAATTTTTGCAAAATACCATCTCGGTTTTTTGCCATGATAAAGCCTGAATTAATCCCTTGTTCACAATAAAAGCTTCGAATATCATTGGAAAACTTTTCGATAATACCGCGCACAATACCATACACTTTTTCAAAACTATCCTCAGCTTTAAACTCCCAGCCTAAGAAAAAATCATCTCCTCCCACATGCCCTACCAAACACTCATCAAAACCTACCGCACTTTTTAAGATATCGGCAAACAAAGTGATAGCACGATCGCCTTTGCGAAATCCATAGTAATCATTAAAGGGTTTAAAATTGTCAAAGTCAAAGTAGACCATCATTGTTTTTTCAAATGACTCCATACTGTTTGCTACAAATTCATTAATAATACGATTTCCTGAAAGTCCCGTAAGCGGATTTTGGTCTTTTGCATCAACGATATTCTTTTCATTGACAATGTCTAAAAGAACTTTAGAGCTTAAATAGCCCATGTATTTTTCATCTTCAGTAATTAAAACACCATCATTATCATCATCAAAGGCATAAATTTTCAAAATTTTTTCAATCGGATCATTAATATCTGCCCGTGCGCAATGTGCGATAATTTTTTTGAGACTTCCTTGCGTGATGTTATACAAAAGCGCTTTGCCATAGGTAGAGTAAATATAAGACTTAATATCCGCATCGCGGATAATGCCTAAAGGTGTTTCGTCCTTGGCAATAACGGGAATAAAATTGGTGTGCTTATTTTCACGCAACAACTCATACACCATATCAATGTTTGAGTCAACGCACACAGGAGGTATACGTTGCAAGTACCGCTCAATATTGCTAATGCGCCCTGAGTTTCGTTTGTCTTTATGCGATATTTCTTTGATGTTATCATACGATGGCAAAATCTCCCAAACATCTCTGGTTGGTTTTTGGATAAAAAATCCTTGAACCAAGTTACAGCCTAAGCGTTTGCACTCCAAGTACTCTTCTTCACACTCAACCCCCTCAGCTATCGTAAAAATACCCATAGCTTGAGCGATTTGAACGATGGAGCTCACAAAAAGTTTCTTCTTTTTGCTTTGGTGAATTTCTTGAATAAAAAAACGGTCTATTTTGATGAAGTTTGGGTCAGCATTAAAAAGCATCTGAAGCCCAGAAAAACCAACACCAAAATCATCAATCGCCATCTTATAGCCTTGCTGTTTGTATAAATTCAAGACCAATTTATCGACCCCTGCATACACCCCAACTTGATGCTTTTCAGAGAGCTCAAAACATAAATTAGCAGGCTCCATGTCGTAGGTTGTCAAAAATTCCGACGTATAACCTGATTTAAAATCAGGCATCATGGTGATGCGGTTGTCTAAGTTATAAAAGAGTTTGATACTTTTGCAAAAAGGAAGCAATGAGAATTTATGAATGGCTTTTTCACGCAGATGAATATCAATGGCATAGAGTACTTTTTCACTAAACGCTTGGTCAAAAATAGAATCAATGCAGTTAAACCCAGCACTCTCATAGTTGCGAATGAGTGCCTCTACCGCATAGAGTTTTCCCGTATAGATATTGACGATAGGCTGAAACGCAAAATCAGCCGTCTCTATCAATTGCCTCCATTTTTCACTGAGCATATGATGACACCCTCCACAAACGAATGGCGCCATTATAATCCTTAGTGATTACTAAAGTGTTACATGTAATTTAGTCACAATTTTCCACGCAGATTTTATGGGGAATCACCACTCCGCCACATCCCACAAAACAGTTGTCATAGGCTTGTTCGCACCCGCAATTGGTGGTGCAAAAACTTTGTTGATTGACTAAGATTTGCTCAAAACTTGGGCGCACAGGAACCCACGGTTCACGCGGGCGATCACGCTTTAAACGGTTCATATAGTTGCGTACTTCATCGCGTTTTTGACACGCATAGGTATCTTTTTCACGCTCACATTTACTTTGAAAATGGGCTAAATCCCGACTGTAATCATGATAATCTCTCTCCCACGAACGAAGCCTGCTTTGAAAATGTGAAAAGTCCATCATATAACGCATCTGCGCCATATCATAGGCTCTAAGCTCTTCTTGTTCTACCGCTTTGGCTTTGGCGTACGCATCGTCTAAACAGTACTGATAGCTTTGCTGACACTGCGCTTGACAGCTTTGCCGAATCAAGGAACAATTATCTAAACATTGTGTTGATTTTGTACTTGTAGGAGGGATATATTGGTTTTTAATGACATAACGAGGTCCGCAGCCACTAAACACAAGAAGCATTACAAGAAGGAGCCATTTTAGCATCATCAAACCTTTTTATTTTTGCGTCATCTTAGCTAAAAATCGTGAATTTAGTGTGAGCAAATACACCATATTGCTCATAGCACCACTGCTTAAAATCATCGCCATCACGACAATCTGATACCTCACCGCAATGAGTGGGTCGATACCTGAGAGAATTTGACCCGTCATCATCCCTGGTAAGGAGACAAAACCTACGGCTAAAAAAGAGTTGATTTGAGGCATCATCGATGCTTTAAAAGCAACTGCTCTGGCTTTTTCGTGAGACTGCCCGTGTTCTTGTTCCTTTTCGTAGCGCTCTGCGCACAAAGAGATAACATTCATCGCATTGGCATAAATCATCCCCGCAAGCGGAATGACAAAACGAGGCTCTAGCGGATTCTCCAAATCCAACACCAACCACAAGACCCACGCAAGATTAATACTCCCCGCAAAGGTAATTGCCCCTAAAATAACCACATACGTTCGCCAATCCTTGTGACGAATATTGCGCCTGACAATAAACGAAGCACTGACCACCATCACCACTACTAACAGGCTTAAAAGAAGCATGGAATTGGTCGTAAATAAGGACGTTAAGACATAGCCGATGATGAGTAGTTGTACACTCATCCGAAGTGTTGCAAGCGCTATTTCACTCTTTTTCCCCACCCACGCATAATACGCCCATCCCACAACACTCAGTGGAACAAGCATATAAAGCAGTTTAATTAAAGAGATGGTTTGCACACCCACTCCTCACGTCGTACACTCTCATCAATCTCTCGTCCCATCGCTTGATGTAACGCCCAATAATAGCTAACAAATTGCTTTACATGTAAAGAAGTTGGCAGGTAAACGCCCTCTTCTTTTTTGGCAAAGCGTTCTAAGAAAAGTTTGGCATCTTTTTTGGCAAGATAGTGCGCTAAAAGTGCTTTATAGGTCTGAAGATACCACGCTTTAAACGCTTCATAACGTGCCTCTGACATATCAATGTAAAGTCTTTCATCAAAGCGCAACACCCCGCTTTCAAAGAGTCCACTTAAATGAATTAACCCTTCACAATAATAAGGCTCTACTTCTCCTGTTTTCATCCACCCGATTAAACCCACAGAGCGCTTGATGACATCTCGGAAAAGGTGCATTTTCAAATCCTCTTGCTCGTTCATAAAAAACGCTACAAGTCCGCCTGTGGTGGCTTTGAACTCTTCGATATTTTTAAACACACCGCTTTGGTTCATGAGCATCTCCGTGTCATTGTCCATCCACAAAATATGCCCAAACTCATGCCCGATGGTGCTGACGTCATACACCCTATGCCACGTGTTGGCTTCTTTAAAAACCAACGTGCGCTCTGCGTCCATAAACGCTTTCCCAAAAACATCGTGATGGATTTTTAAAAATGGTTTGGCACGCATGCCATCTAAGATGTTGTCAGCAAAGGCAAAGATTTTTTTGCCCCGTTCCTTGCTTACAATTTCATCGTTTGGCACGACTTGGGCGGAGAAGAGTCCGTTAAATTCCGCCGCATAAAAGAGTGCGGGTCGCCCGATGTAAAGCTGTACACGTCTTAGGTTTGCAAGCACCGTATGCCTTACATGTAAAGCCTCACTTCCACTTTCATCAAACAGACTTTCAAATGCGTGTTTGATGTTTTCATAGGTTTGCCCAGCGCCTACATTTTCGGGATTTGAAATACGCACGTCCCACTCTAATGCCACCGCTTTTTTGTAGTGGTCTTCATAGTATTCCAAAGGGTGCCCGATTTGAATGGGCGAGGTGATGTTCATCCAACGCCTGTCCACTTCAGCCCAACGCTCTATGAGTTTGTCACGATTTTCTTCGCCAAACGCCGCATCAATTGCCTCAAAATAGGCAATATACGCCTCTTTTTGCCCTAAGATTTCATCTTCTAAAGCTGAGAGTTCGGCAATCATTATCTGCAACGCTTGCCTTACATGTAAGACTTCCCGAGGAAATGCTAACGCATACGCTCTGGCTTCATAACCATTGGGAACTTTAAAAAGCACGGAGTACGACCTGTCACCATCTTCGCCAAATGTGTCTTTATCGTACAAGCCTTTTTCATGCAACATCTGTGCAATCGCCTGCGCATCACCATTGTATTCAAGTTCTAACAAAGGGTTGATGGTGTTGATGATGTGTTCATTCCATACAGACTGCCAAGAACTAAGTGCGACACCTACAAGGTGAACACCTCGCAAAAGGGTGCGGTAAAAGGGTGAAAAAAGGGCTTCATCGTCCACGTGTTTTAGTAATTCCTCGTGGTGCTTGAGGTAAAAGTCCCGCACCCAAAGATACGCTTTTTCTTTGGCTTGCGTGATAAACACACTGTCTTTGCCCTCTTTTTCCAAAGCTTGCACCATCTGTTCATCTCGTAAACTAATCAGTCGCCCAAGAAGTGCTACTCGGTTCTCCTTGATGCACGCAAGCTCAATTTCTTCTAAAAAAGCATCAATAAATGCCTCAGTACGCTTGTCATACACCTCTTTCTCAACAATACTGTAATAATTTCCAAGCTCTCGTTGACGTTCACCCAAAAGGGCATAAAACCGTTTTAAATCATTTTCAAATTGTTCGCTCATCTCTAATCCATTGTTTTTTAAGTATAATTTTATCTCGTTTATTATCTAACTAAGGTTAAGGACCTCAGCATGTCACACCAGTGGGAAATTGAAACCAAAACCATCCAATGCGGTTGGCAACCTAAAAACGGTGAACCACGCGTTTTGCCTATTTATCAAAGTACAACGTACAAATATGACACAGCCAAAGAAGTGGCACAGCTCTTTGATTTAGAAGCATCGGGACACATGTACTCACGCATTTCTAATCCAACGTGTGAAGCGTTAGAGCATAAAATTGCGACCTTAGAAGGAGGTGTGGGTGCTCTTGTTACCGCTTCAGGACAAAATGCCTCGATGATTGCTATCACCAATATCTGCTCAAGTGGGGATCATTTCATTGCGGTAGGGGCGCTGTATGGTGGGACAACCTCTTTATTTACCAATACCTTGAAAAAAATGGGCATTGAAGTCACTTTAGTCGATGCAAACCTTGAAATTGAAGCGCTTGAGAGCTATTTTCAACCCAATACCAAGGCCATCTTTGGCGAAACGATTGCAAATCCAGCACTTGACATCTTTGATTTTGAAAAATTTTCCGAACTTGCCAAAAAGATGGGAGTGCCATTAATTATCGATAATACCTTTGCAACACCTTACTTGTGCCGTCCATTAGAGCATGGTGCTAATATCGTCGTACATTCTGCGACCAAATATATGGACGGTCATGCCATTAGTGTGGGTGGGGTCATCGTGGATGGCGGAAATTTTAATTGGAATAATGGAAAGTTTCCTGAGTTTACCACGCCTGATAAAAGCTATCATGGTATTGTTTACACGGAAAAATTTGGCAATCTTGCCTATATCGTCAAAGCACGTGTTCAATGGATTCGCGATATCGGCTCTTACCTCTCACCCATGAATGCTTTTTTAATCAATTTAGGATTAGAAACATTACATGTAAGAATGGACAGGCATTGCGAAAACGCCTTTAAACTGGCGAATTTTTTAGAAGAGCATCCTAATGTCGAATGGGTCAACTACCCAGCCCTTGCCAGCCACGACCATTATGATAGAGCACTTAAATACCTTAAAGGGGTGAGTGGTGTTTTAACCTTTGGTGTCAAAGGAGGCTTAGCAGAGGGTGAAAAAGTGATGAATGCCCTTAAACTTGCCGCCATTGTTGTACACGTTGCCGACGTTCGTACCGGCGTGCTTCATCCTGCAAGCATGACTCATCGTCAATTATCTCAAGAAGAACAGCGTTTAGCCGGTGTGACACCTGATTTGATTCGTGTAACGGTAGGCATTGAGCATATTGATGATATTATTGCTGATTTTGATCAAGCACTTAAACTGATTTAACACAAAAGAGGAAGCCATGAGTAATCGCTATGAAGGTATCAATAACTATTTAAACAAAGGGGTTATTGAAGCAAATATGGAGTATGCCAAAGAAAACGATGCTCCTTTGTGCGTTGCAAAGTTTGGCTATGACGTAGATTTGGAAGATGGCTATTTTTTTAAAAGTCTTATAGGCTTTGTCCATACTGAGATAGGCTTTAACCCCGTCATTCAACACCTTGACAACACTTTTCTACTCCTTCTTCGCGACACAAAAATTCACAGTGCCAAAGCCTTACTTAAAAAAATAGAAGCCTCCGTCAAACAAAAATTTAAAATTGATATTAAAAGTATTGGTATCACACTGTTTGATGCCACCGATACGTATAAAACACTTTTAGATAGACTCGATAAATACTACGTTATGTCAAAACTCTCTAGCCGAAAAAAAATCTTTTATGGCACGCTTGATTTTGATTTTTACGAAGCGCATAATCGCAATGACCTCTTAGCCACTATTCTAAAAAAACACAATGGCGCAACTTTGCACAACCTTTTCAATGGCATTCCCATCAAAGAAGAGGTCGTTATCGCGCGTTTTGAGGAGGGAATTGCTCAAATTCATGTCAGTGGTCCCAAGATTCATTTTTACAGCAAAGAGGATTTTACTTTTATTCAGCATGAACGTATTCCAAATATCATTAAAGCACGTATTATTAAAGTTGACCCGATTAAATCGTTGCTCGTTTTAAAAGATTTAGAATTTTTAGATGCTTCGCCTGTGGAGAGAGGCGACATTCGTGTTCAGCCTGAAAAACGCATCAATGCCATGCTCTTATTCAACAAAATCAAGCTTCTGGACGCAACGCTTTCTAACATCTCTGAAAGCTCCGTAGCCATTCAAGCCAAGCTTGCTGATGTTGAAAAACTAATCCACAAAGACTTTGTGGACAAAGAGATGGAAGTTGAATTTCAGCTCCCCACCGATAAAAGTTTTTTGACAAAAATCAGCGCACGAGCAATGATTTTTAGCATTGTCAATGAAACGATTGTTTTAAATATTCAACCCACCGTTTTTATGAAATCTAAAATCAGACAATACGTAGCTCTTAGACAAAATGGCCTGCTTGTAGACTTAAAGCAGTACCTTAAAGGGGTACTTTAGTAGAGTTAAAGTGAAGTTACACTAAGATTTGCCATTCTACAAAAACCTTATTACACTGTGGTTACAAAAAGGAAGTATATGGAGTTACAATCCATAAAAGATGTTAAAGGCGCTCAACGTTTCGGGCTTGTTGACGCGATGAAGTTAGTCGGTGCTATTGTATTCATTCTTATCGTTATTTGGTATGTTACCCATCTCTCAAATGGTCTCCCCAATCAATCACTTCTCGTTGTTGCCGCTATTTTTGGTGGCTATATGGCGATCAATATTGGCGCAAATGATGTGGCGAATAATGTAGGTCCTACCGTTGGGTCACAAGCACTTACCATCCTTGGTGCTGTGATTATCGCGGCTATTTTTGAAGCCTCTGGGGCATTGGTAGCAGGAGGGGATGTTGTTGGAACCATTAAAAATGGCATCATTGACCCTAAGATGATTAAAGATACAAACACTTTTATATGGATTATGATGGCAGCCCTTCTCTCAGGCGCTATCTGGCTCAATCTTGCTACTGCGTTTGGCGCACCTGTCTCTACCACCCACTCCATTGTAGGAGGTGTTATGGGCGCAGGTATAGCTGCAGCAGGATTTAATATGGTCAATTGGGATACCATGAGCGAAATTGTTTTTAGCTGGGTTATCTCTCCTCTTTTGGGTGGAATCATTGCAGCACTTTTTCTTTTGCTCATTAAAAATACGATTGTTCATAAAGAAGATAAACGTCTTGCGGCCAAGACAATGGTACCTATCTTACTTGCTCTTATGACATGGGCATTTAGTACTTATATCATTTTAAAAGGGATTAGACAGCTTATCAAGGTAGATTTTGTGTCCGCCTCAGCTATTGGGTTGGTCTTTGCGATTGGTATTTTCTTTTTTACAAAATCTTCGATTACACGTATGGCAGATTCACTTCCTAACTCACGAGAGGGGATTAATAAACTCTTTAATATTCCTTTGATTTTTTCAGCAGCTCTTTTAAGTTTTGCACATGGCGCTAATGATGTAGCCAATGCTATTGGACCTCTCGCTGGAATTTATGATGCACTCACCACAGGAGGTATCTCGACAAAAGCAGGTATTCCTTTGTGGGTAATGTTAGTCGGTGCTTTTGGTATTGTCGTAGGTCTTGCGCTTTATGGTCCAAAACTCATCAAAACGGTTGGCAGTGAAATCACAGAACTTGACCAAATACGTGCTTTTTGTGTCGCAATGTCAGCGGCGTTGACCGTTATTGTGGCAAGCCAATTAGGGCTTCCTGTAAGTTCAACCCACATCGCTATTGGTGCTGTCTTTGGGGTTGGTTTTTTACGTGAATATTTGATGCGAGACCGTGTTAAAGAAGTTGAAGTTGATATTCGTCAGATTAAGCTTGACGAAGAGATGGAAAAACTTGAAGAATACAAACACTCCCTAGAGTCATTTGGAAAACTCAAAAATGTTGACCCACTTTTAGTCAAAAGCTTGATGAGCAAAATCAACGAAGAAAAAGCACTCATTCATAAAATCTATGAAGGAGAGTTAGAACTAAGTAAAGTAGAGAAAAAAGCACTTAAAGCCGTTAAAAAGCATGAACTTGTGAAACGCTCTGCTTTAAAAATGATTATTGCGGCATGGCTCATTACCGTTCCTGCTTCTGCCCTTCTTTCTGCTGTTTTTTATTACATGATTCGAGGTATTTTACTCTAAGTTTTATAACGCCCAAACCTCTTGGGCGTTATCTTCATCTCTTTCTTACTTTTCCAAAGGAATTTTATTTTGTTATTTTCAGATTTACACTTAAGTACGCCCCTATTAAAAGCCATTCAAGAAGAAGGCTATACCCACCCCACTCCTGTTCAAGAACAAGCCATTCCTGCCATTTTAAGAGGACAAGATATCCTAGCAGGTGCGCAAACAGGTACTGGAAAGACTGCTGGTTTTACCCTTCCAATTTTAGAATTACTCTCTAAGCAACCAAGAGTAAAGGGTAAAAACCCTATCCGTGTGCTCATCCTTACTCCGACTAGAGAACTTGCCGCGCAAGTGGGTGAGAGTGTTAAGACCTATGGGAAATACCTTCCTTTCAAAAGTACCGTTATTTTTGGAGGCGTGGGTATCCACCCTCAAATCCAAGCCTTAAGAAACGGTGTCGATATCTTAGTTGCCACACCTGGAAGGCTACTTGACCATGTTTCGCAAGGCACACTTGATTTAAAACATATTGATATATTCGTCCTTGATGAAGCCGATCGCATGCTTGATATGGGATTTATCAAAGATATTCGCAAGGTCATTGCCTTGCTTCCTAAAAAACGTCAAAATTTACTCTTTTCAGCCACCTATTCTGATGAGATTAAAAAACTGTGCGAATCCATCTTGAAAAACCCTGCCATCATTGAAGTCGCCAAACGCAATACCTCGAGTGAGTTGGTCAATCAACGTGTGATTGTTGTGGATTGTAAACGTAAAACTGCCCTTTTGGGAAAATTGATAAACGACCACCACTGGGAACAAGTGTTGGTCTTTACACGCACCAAACACCATGCGAACAAAGTCTCCGATTATCTGAATAAAATAGGCATTAGCGCCTCAGCCATCCATGGCAACAAAAGCCAAGGTGCGCGTACTAAAGCATTGGCTGATTTTAAAGCGGGCTCCATAAAAGTTCTTGCCGCAACAGATATTGCCGCACGAGGTCTTGATATCGACCAACTCCCCCATGTCATCAACCTTGAGCTTCCCAATATTTCAGAAGATTATGTTCACCGTATTGGTCGAACAGGGCGTGCGGGGAACAATGGCGAAGCCATCTCTTTGGTGTGTGTGGATGAGTTTGAGTATCTTAAAAACATCGAAAAACTTATTAAAAAAACGCTTGTACGTGAGATTATCGAAGGGTTTGAACCAGACCCAAACATCAAAGCAGAGCCCATTCAACAAGGAAGAGGACAACGCCCAAGCGGACAACCCAAACGTCGTGATAATGCGCCTCGTGAATACGTTGAAAAACAAAGAGACAAGCGACGATGACCATTTTTGTCGATGCCGACGCTTTCCCCAATGTCTTAAAAGAGATTTTGCTTCGCTTTGTGTTAAAGCGGAGCCTCCCTACGCGATTTATTGCGAACAAAAAAATTGCCATCCCTAATGTTCCTTTTATCTCTATGGAAATTGCACCCCAAGGAGCCGATGAAGCCGACCACCTCATCGCTTTTACATGTAAAGCAGGAGACCTCGTCATCACGGCTGATATTCCACTAGCCGATAGGATTGTCTCCAAAGGAGCGATTGGTTTAGACCCAAGAGGTACCATTTACACACAAGAGAATATCAAAGGCTTGCTTGCGATGCGAAACTTAATGCAAGAACTTCGTGATGGAGGAGAGATAACAGGAGGGCCTAGTGCTATTGGAGAGAAGGAAAAAAGAGCCTTCGCAGATGCGCTCAATGCTCTTTTACAAAAGTATGCCTAATTTTTACATGTAAAAAATTACCCAAAACGACCCGTAATATAATCTTCCGTTTTTTTCTCTTTGGGATTGACAAACAAGGTTTTTGCATCAGCGTACTCGATGAGATTTCCAAGATGGAAAAACGCTGTGTAGTCCGCAATTCTGGCGGCTTGTTGCATGTTGTGCGTGACGATGATGATGGTGTAATTTTTCTTCAAATCCAACATCAAGTTCTCAATCTTCTCCGTTGAAATCGGGTCAAGTGCGCTGGTTGGCTCATCCATCAAAATGACATCTGGCTCAACCGCAATGGCACGTGCAATACACAAACGCTGTTGTTGTCCGCCTGAGAGTGCCGTTCCTGGGTCTTTGAGTTTGTCTTTGACCTCTTCCCACAAGTTAGCACCTTTGAGTGCGCGCTCGACTAACTCATCACACTCTTTACCTTTTTTCACGATATCGTGCATCAAAGGGGCGTATGCTACATTTTCATAGATACTTTTTGGGAAAGGATTGGGCTGTTGAAACACCATACCTACGCGTTTTCGCACCGCAACCACGTCAATGGATTTGTCATAAATATCATGTCCATCTACACCGATGTAACCTTCCACACGGCAACTCTGAACCAAGTCATTCATACGGTTGATACAACGCAAAAATGTTGATTTTCCACAGCCACTTGGTCCTATGAGGGCAGTGATTTTTTTAGTGTAAATATCCATATTAATAGAATTTAGCGCTTGCTTATCACCGTAAAAGAGATTGAGATTTTTGACCTCTACTTTGATACTCTGTTCTTCTTGGTTGACCATTGCACGATCACTGACTGATGTATGAATAAAATTATTTTCCATGACCCATTACCACTTTCTCTCAAATTTTTTTCGTAAATAAATTGCTACCGCATTTAGCGAGAGTAGCAAGACTAACAAGACCACAATCGCCGCAGCGGTTCGTTCCAAATAAGCCTTCTCAGGCATACCCGCCCACGTAAAGATTTGCGCAGGAAGTACGGTTGCCGCGTCTGTAAAACTGGTCGCCGCATCAGGAACGAAGGCTATCATTCCCACGATAATCAAAGGCGCTGTCTCACCAATGGCACGTGCGATGGAAATGATAGAACCTGTTAAAATACCAGGCATTGCCACAGGTAAAACATGGTCTCGTACAATTTGCCATTTGGTCAGTCCCAAACCAAAACCTGCTTGACGAATACTCGCAGGAACGGATTTGAGCGCGGCTTTGGAGCTTACGATGATAACGGGTAAACTCATGAGTGCTAATGTCATACCGCCCACCAAAGGAGAGCTTCTAGGCACACCAAAGAAGTTAATAAAAATCGCCAAGCCTAAAAGTCCAAACAAAATGGAAGGAATGGCGGCAAGGTTGTTGATGTTCACTTCAATAATATGCGTGAGCCTATTTTCAGAAGCGAACTCTTCCAAATAAATCGCCGTCATCACCCCAATAGGAAAAGCAATCGCTATCGTCACCAACATCGTCATAATACTTCCGATAATCGCTGAATAAATCCCCGAATTTTCAGGAATCTTAGAATCTCCCGTGCCTAGAAAGATGGTATTTAACCTACGTTCAACTTTGCCTTGCTCGTTTAATTCATCTACGGTAGCTCTATCCCTTGCAGAGGTTCGTGACTCTTTACCTTTGATGTATTGATCAACCTCAGAGTTTGCCAGTACCCAAAACTCTTGCGTGGTATTCATCCATGATGGATTTTCTTTGATAAGATTGGGTAAATCGCGAAGCCATGCACGGCTGATGATTTTAAGATGTTTTCCACCCACGGCGCTGTAAGGGTTTTCAACCACATCTTCTGTGATTTTTATCTCCATTTTTATATACGTTTGCGTAAAAGCGGGGTAGCCTGCTCGTGCAATATCGACAAGGAAAAAAATCAAAAACGAGATAGAAAAAGCGATAGCCCCAACACACAGATATTTAAAAAGTGCCGCTTTTTGGTTACGTCGTTTGATTTGGGGAATGTAAAAATAATCTTTGTTGTTCTCTTGCATGAAACGCCTTAGAGTGTTGAAATTTTGTATTTTCGGTGGAAACTTCGAATAGTACTCACCGAGATGATGTTAATGACAAGTGTGACCACAAACAGCACAAAACCCAGTGCAAAAGCAGAGAGGGTAAGTGGGTTATTAAACTCTTGATCGCCTGTGAGAGATTCGACGATTTTCACCGTTACGGTGGTCATATCCTCCAGTGGATTCCACGAAAGATTAGGACGAAGACCTGCTGCCATCACCACAATCATCGTCTCTCCAAGAGCTCGTGAGACTGCCAAAAGTATCGAAGCGATAATGCCTGGCATAGCAGAGGGAAGAACGACAAAACGAATAGTCTCTGCTTTGTTCATCCCAAGCGCATACGCACCGTTTCGCATATTTTGAGGAACCGCACTGATGACATCATCGGAAAGCGAAGAGATAAAAGGAATAATCATAACCCCCATGATAATACCACTGGAGAGTGCGTTTTGGTACTGTGCCTCAACCCCAAAAAGAGCAAAAAACTTTACCACCGCAGGCGCAATGGTTAAAGCGGCAAAAAATCCGTACACCACGGTAGGAATACCCGCTAAGATTTCTAAAAAAGGTTTAAGTTGCGCTCTTAATTTCGTAGTGGCATACTCGGACATATAAATAGCAGAAAGAAGCCCAACAGGAACAGCTAAAATCATCGCCATAATGGTGATGTAAAAGGTTCCCGCAAAAATAGGCACTGCGCCAAATTTTGCTTGTGCACTGCCCGCATCTGCCCTTCCAGCACCTTCTAAAAACGCTGTATCAGGCGCCCATTCTGTGCCAAATAAAAAGTAGGTGACACTTTGGGTTTGAAAAAAATGCAAGGCTTCAAAGATGATGGAAAGCAAGATACCAAAGGTCGTCATCACCGAAATGAGCGAAGCAAAGAGCAACATCCCTTTGATGAAATTCTCCACACCATCACGAGCACGTGTATCGGGGGCAACTTTTTTAAAGAAAAGCAAAAGGGTGATAGCACCCACACTTAAAGCACCACTAACAAGGAGAAAAGGTGGAATGGCATCAATGCCAAAAAGATATAAAAATACGCCAACAAACCCAATCGAAATGATTGGAAGCCCCGTATAGAGTGCCACAAACCAGCCGTATTGGTCAGGCTGTGAATGCATTTTAATACCTTTAGAGCGAATGCCAACAGCGCGTGCTTTACCGATGATGTAGCCTATAAACATCAAAGGAAAAAGACCGCCAAAAAAGATAAGATAAAGTGTTTGAGTGCTCACCAGAGTCCTTTTAGAAAAATAGGGAAGATGCTCTCACATCTTCCCTTATGATTTTACATGTAATTGCGTTGTCTTATGGAAGAATGGTATGTTTTTTAACCATTTCTTCGGTGAGTTTTGTTTTAGCTAAAACCGCTGCTTGAACTTTTTTAAGCTCATCGCTTGTCATTGGTACTAAACCAATCGTTTTTAAAACACCTTTTTGTCCGACCATTTTGTCATCGACGTAGAGTTTAAAGAACTCATCCATTCCTTTTACTTTACCACGGTGTGAGTTTTTAGCATAGATGAAAAGGCTTCTTGAAATTGGGTATTTACCACTTGAGATATTCTCAGATGTTGGAGCGATACCATCAATCGTTGCACCATTGACTTTATCGCCATTTTCTTCTAAAAAGCTATAACCAAAAATACCAAATGCCGCAGTGTCTTTAGTCAATTTTTGAACAATTAAGTTATCATTTTCACCTGCAGGTACGAACACGCCATCTTGACGAATCGCTTTGTACTTGCCTTTTTTATCGCCATACGCATCAAATTTTTTAGAAGCGGCTTCCATCACCATCTCATCAAATGAATCTCTGGTTCCAGATGTGGTTGGAGGACCATAAACGGTAATTTTTCGGTTAGGAAGTTTTGCGTCGATTTCATTCCATGTTTTGTAAGGGTTTTTGATTAATGATTTGCCATCACTGCTTGGAACTTCATCGGCAAGCGCTAAGAAAAGGTGCTCTTTTGTCAATGCAAATTCGCCATTGCTTTTTGATTGAGCCACCGCAATACCATCAAAACCAACCATCATTCCGGTGATATCGGTTACACCATTTTTAACACAAATGGCAAATTCATCTGCTTTAATTGGGCGTGAAGCATTGGTAAAATCTGGGGTATCAAGACCATCACCTGCACAAAATAGTTTCATTCCGCCACCCGTTCCTGTGGACTCAACAACCGGTGTTGGGTTTCCTGTTACGGCTTTAAACTCTTCTGCAACATAGCTTGTAAAAGGATACACAGTCGATGATCCAACAATTTTAATCTGATCTCTCGCACTAGCAGACACACTTAAGGCTGCAACACTCAAAAGTGCAATTGCACATGTTTTGATAGTCATTGTTCACTCCATTTAAGATTTTGTAACGATGTCATTGTAAGGAAAATTGATTACAACTTGATTACAGATAGTTCATTTACGCTCCTGTGTTATAATGGCAAAATATTCCAACACGGGAGGAAACGTGAGCTTCACACAACGTATGCCAAGCCTTTTTTTAGGTCATGGTTCTCCGATGAATTTGGTGCTTGAAAACGACTTTACTCAAGCTTTACAAGCACTGAGCCTCAAGCTTCCTTTACCCAAAGCCATCCTTGTGATTTCAGCGCATTGGTACACAACCCAAACATCGGTAAGCATAGCTTATGGGATTAGTTATGAGACGATGTATGATTTTTATGGCTTTCCGCCAAGCTTGTATGATATACGTTACGACAGCCCTAGCAACAACACCCTCTCCAAACGCATCGCAACCCTTTTGGATGTGCCGTTAGTGGAGCGTGGACTTGACCACGGTGCGTGGATGCCTCTTCATTTTTTGTATCCAAAAGCCAGTGTTCCTATCATTCAACTGAGCATCAACAAAAACCTCTCCATGCCTTTACATGTAAAAATAGGAGAGAAATTACAATGCCTTAGAGATGAGGGCATTATGATAATAGGTAGCGGCAATCTAACCCACAATTTAGGGCTGGTTGATTTTTACAACATCGATGCAAAACCTGTAGAATGGGCAAAAAATGTGGACACATTTATTGACAATGCTTTTACATGTAATGATATAGAAAGCCTTGTGAACATCGAAGTAAAGTGCCCCGATTTTAAAACCGCACATCCAAGTATTGACCACTATCTGCCCCTACTTTACATCGCAGGCACACGCACAAAAGAAGATGATGTCACGATACTCACCCCGCTTTATCAAAATGCCTCTTTGAGTATGAAAGGGTTTATGCT
>CAYTVI010000039.1:0-18525 GCA_964441765.1 uncultured Sulfurospirillum sp. | reverse complement strand
ACAAAACTTGAAGATAGAAACAAGATAAAGAGTACAAAACGCATCATTTTTCCTTTTTACATGTAAATGTGCAGGATAAATGGAAGAATAGAAAAAGAAGAAGGCTTTCCTACGCTGGCATTATCCAGATCAGGTCAAGGATTCAAAGGTTTTACCTTCATCTCAGCTGATGGTATCAGCACTCCTAGCACTAAAGTTGAAAATTTTACAGAGATTTTCTAAAAAAAACAAGAGGAGGAAATTACCTCCTCTGAAAGTATATTATTTTTCGAGTTGTTTTAAGTAGCCGTATTCACCCATGAGTGTCCAAGGACGCACTTTGGCTAAATAGGCACGTTGTGACTCTAAAATCTCTTTAAAGACAGGGTCTTTTGCAGCTTGTTCATCTTCAATTTCACGTGCCGCTTTTTTGAGTGCTGCCATAACATCGGATGGAAATTGTTGAACTTTGACATTCGGATATTCTTTAGAGATATTTGCCCATGCTTCAGCATTCGCGTGTGTGGCTTGTTCCATCAACTTACTACCAATCGTACTAACGGCTGCCTCTAAAATCGCTTTTAAATCAGCGGGTAGGGCATTAATTTTTTTATTGTTTGCAAGAAGTTGAATCTCACTTGCAGGCTCTTGCCAACCGGTATAGTAGTAATTGGCTAGTTTATGAAAGCCCATAGCAAAGTCAAATACAGGAGAAATCCATTCAACCGCATCAATCGTGTTACGCTCTAGTGCGGTGTAAAGCTCACCTGGAGGTGTACTCATCGCATTAACACCGAGCTTTGCCATCACTTCGCCACCTTGACCAGGAATACGGAATTTTAAGCCTTTGAGGTCTTCCAAAGATTTAATCTCTTTTTTAAACCAACCGCCCATTTGCATCCCCGTTGTTCCCATAGGATAGGATGTGAGTCCATGCTCACCGTACACTTTAGCAGCTAATTCTTTACCGCCACCAAAGTTATACCAAGCGTATTGCTCAGAGATAAGCATACCAAAAGGAACCGTGGTGAAGAAGACAAGTTTATAATCTTTACCTTTATAATAATACGAAGCGGTGTACGCTAAGTCGTATTGACCAGCTTTTACCATATCCATTACACCAAAAGGTGATTTATGTTTGTTGGGTGAATCAACCTTGATTTTGAGGCGACCATTGGACATCGTGTCAACTAATTTTGCTAAATCTGTAGGTGCAGTTCCCAAAAAAGGTACTTGCTCTGCCCATGTGGTAGCAAGGGTTAAGGTATAGGTCTTGTTATCATTGGCTGCAAAAGCAGACGTGATAACACTGAACATAAAAGCACATAGCATTAAAACGAAACGCATTCTTTTCTCCTCTTTGAATTTTTTAATGTTTGATTATACACTGAATGATTGTAATTCACTTTCGATTTTTGCCATTTTAGCTTTCGCATCATCCAATCCTTTTTGGTTTTCAGCGATAACTTCTTTGGGTGCATTGGCAACAAAACGCTCGTTGGAGAGCATACCAGAGAGTTTTGCTATCTCTTTTTCAAGTTTCATTTTTTGATTGTTTAAACGATCAATAATCGGGCTTAAATCAACACCGACAAGAGGAATAAACACTTCAATATTATCTCCAACATCGGTTGCAGCATTGGCAATTTTAGTATCTGTAAAGTCGATATTCTCAACTTTTGCTAATAAACTAATGTATTTAAGTGCATCTTTTAGATTTTCAGCGTTGGCTACTTTGATATAGGCATGTTCAATTTTTTTGTTGCCAAGGTCAATGTTGGCTTTTGCACGACGAATACCAACAATGGCTTCAATGACCAACTCAAACGTCTGCTCGATGGCAATGTCGCGTTTTAAATCATGCGGGTAGCGTTTTACCATGATGGATTCGGTCTCTTCCAACGTTGTATCGGAAAGCTCTTGGTAAAGAAACTCGGAGATAAATGGCATAAACGGATGTAAAAGTTTCATGGCTTCTTTGTATATGGAACCTAGTTCTAAAATAGCTGGTTTATCCGCTTTACTAAGCTCAATGCCCCAGTCACAAAACTCGCCCCACAAAAAGCGGTACAGTGTGGTCGCCGCATCGTTAAAGCGGTAATCGCTAAAGTATCCACGTACTTCTTCTGTGGCAACAGCCAAACGGCTTTTCATATAAGCACCAAGGGCTGTTTTAATCTCGATGGTCTCTAAATCTTCAAATGAGTTTGCATTCATCAGCAAGAAGCGTGAAGCATTGTAAAGTTTGTTGGTAAAGTTACGGATTTGCTCTAGTTTTTCACCACTTAGCTTGATGTCACGACCTTGAACTGCTAAAATCGCTAGCGTAAAACGTAAGGTATCTGCACTGTATTCATCAATGCTATCAAGTGGGTCGATGACATTGCCTTTACTTTTACTCATTTTTTGACCGTGTTCATCTTTCACCAATGCGTGCAAATAAATATCTTTAAAAGGAAGCTCTCCAAGGGTGTGTTCACCTGAGAACATCATACGGGCTACCCAAAAGAAAAGAATATCAAAACCGGTAATGAGCAGTGTGTTAGGGTAGAAGTCTTTGAGGTCACTTTCATTCCATTTTTCACCTTTAAAAACATCGCCGTTTTCCCAACCCAATGTTGAAAAAGGCCAAAGACCAGAGCTAAACCACGTATCAAGAACATCTGGGTCTTGATGGATTTTTACACTTTTACATTTTGGGCATTCATGCTCACTCTCTTTTTCACTTGCCCACTCGTGTCCACACGCATCACAATAAAAGACAGGAATTTGATGTCCCCACCAAAGTTGGCGTGAAATACACCAATCACGAAGTTCTTTCATCCATGCATTGTATGAATTGATCCAATGGCTTGGGTAAAACTGTGCTAAGTGTTCATTGACTTTTGCAATAGCACCATCGGCAATTTCTTTTTTCACAAACCATTGTTTTGAGATGTAAGGTTCTACCACGTTTTTACAGCGATAACAATGTCCTACTTGGTTCTCGTAATCTTCAATTTTATCAATAAAGCCTAATGTTTCGAGTTTTGAAACAACATCCGCTCTTACTTCAAGGCGTTCACGTCCTTGAAATTCTCCACACTGTTCATTAAGTATACCACTTGGGTCAAAAATCGTGATAAACTCTAAATTATGGCGTTTTCCTACTTCGTAGTCGTTAATATCATGCGCAGGTGTGACTTTAACACAACCTGTTCCAAAGCTCATATCCACATGCGTATCGGCAATAATCTCAATCTCACGACCAATGAGAGGAAGAACAACTTTTTTGCCTAAAAGGTGTTTGTAACGTTCATCTTCAGGATGCACCATCACCGCCGTATCGCCAAAATAGGTCTCTGGACGTGTGGTTGCCACGACTAAAAACTCTTTTGAATCTTTGAGAAAATATTTTAAGTGGTAGAGTTTGCCCTTGTTTTGTTCAAATTCCACTTCAATATCACTGAGTGCGCCATCGTGGGTACACCAGTTGACCATGTAATTACCACGAACGATCATACCTTCATTGTAGTACTTGACAAAGGCTTTTTTAACAGAGTTTTTAAGTCCCTCATCCATCGTAAAACGTTCTCTACTCCATGCAGGTGAAGTACCAAGTTTTCGCATTTGATTGAAAATTTGTCCACCACTATAGGCTTTCCATTCCCATACTTTTTCTAAAAATTTTTCACGTCCAAGCTCTTCTTTTTTGATACCCTGCGCTAAAAGTTGCTTTTCAACCACGTTTTGTGTGGCAATGCCTGCATGGTCCATTCCTGGTTGCCAAAGCGTTTTAAAACCGTCCATTCGTTTATATCGGGTGATAATATCTTGAAGGGTGAAAGTGAGAGCATGACCAATGTGAAGGCTTCCTGTGACATTGGGTGGGGGCATCATAATACAGAAGTTTTTACCGCTCTCTTGAATCTTTTTATTTCCATCAATCTCAAAATAGCCTCTATCTTCCCAAATCTTGTAATACTTTTCTTCAATCTCTTTGGGATTGTAAACGGTACTTTTTTCGCTCATAGTGGTATCTACCCTTGGTAAAATTTTTGTTAATTATACAAAAAGAGGGGTAAAAGCTGGATTAATGGAAGTTATGCAAGAAACGTTGCGGTATTTTTCCCTGCTTCTTTAGAGATGTAAAGACCTTGGTCGGCACGTTGAAGCATGGTTTTAAAGTCATCGTTAGGTTTATAAGCGGTATAGCCAATACTGAGGTTAATTTGAAGGTCATGTGCGTCATTATTTTTTGAGACAGGAATACTTTTATGATTAAACTCTTCTAAAATACGGTTAACAATGTGCGATGCCGCTTGTGCGTTTTGATCGACAATCCCTAAAATAAACTCATCCCCTCCGAAACGACCAATGATATCAGAAGAACGTAGTAATGACTGTATTGTTCTTGCTGTAAGCTTGATAGCTTCATCGCCTACAAGATGCCCATATGTATCGTTAATAGGCTTGAAATCGTCAATATCTAAAATCACTAAGAAAAGGTGCGAGTGATTGCGTCCTACTTTGTGTATCTCTTTTTCAAAAATGGTCATAAACATAAGACGATTATAAAGCCCTGTTAAGCCGTCAAAATGTGAGAAATTTTCGACTTCAACGTAAGATTTTTTCAGCAAGTAAGCAAGCAACGTGATAAAACACGCAATAATAAATGAAAGAATGAGTGAAAAAAGAAGTGCTTGTGAAATCAGTTCATTTTGCTCAATCATCCATTTATGGTTAGAAAATTCAGAAGGTGTAAAAAGGGTTGTGTAGTGCTCAATATGTTTTTCATGCATAATCACAACAGGCAAAAAACTGACTAAAATATTTAAAGCAAACGCAATTAAGCCTAAAAGCAGAGGCTTTTTAATAAGAGTGCTTGGTAGACGTTTCATGCTCTTTTAGTGCCTTTGTTGAATTGATGAATCCTAAGCAACAATGGTACCATATTTCGTGATAAAGCTTCTTTACATGTAAAAAAAGAGTCGTTTTCACGACTCTTGATATTCATACAATCCAGTACTTAAATAACGCTCGCCCGTGTCACATAAAATCGTAACAACGGTTTTACCTTTGTTCTCAGGACGAGAAGCGATAGATGTTGCAACATGAACATTGGCACCTGCTGAAACACCTACCAAAAGACCTTCTTTTTTTGCTAAGTTACGAGAAGTAGCAACGGCGTCTTCATAGCTGACTTGAACAATCTCATGATAGATAGTTGTATCCAAAACACTTGGTACAAAGCCAGCACCAATACCTTGGATTTTGTGCGGGCCTGGTTTTCCACCTGAAAGTACAGGAGAAACATCAGGTTCTGCCGCAATGATTTTAATATTTGGATTGAGCTCTTTCAATCTTTTTCCAACACCCGTGATGGTTCCACCGGTTCCAACGGCTGCTACAAAAATATCAATTTTACCATCGGTATCTCTCCAAATCTCTTCTGCTGTGGTTGCGTAATGAATAGCAGGGTTTGATTCATTGGCAAATTGTTGTGGCACAAATGAATTCGGAATTTCACTTGAAAGAGCCGTTGCTTTTTCTACAGCACCTCTCATTCCAAGAGAAGGCTCAGTCAATACCAGTTCAGCTCCTAGTGCAGCGAGAAGTTTGCGTCTTTCTAGGCTCATGGAACTTGGCATGGTTAAAATAAGTTTTAAGCCTAAACTTGCACATACGGTCGCTAAGCCAATACCTGTGTTACCGCTTGTTGGTTCGATAATAATAGAACTGTTATCGATTAGACCTTTTTCAAGGGCTGTTTTAATCATATTAAACCCGATACGATCCTTCACCGAATGTGATGGATTAAGAAATTCACATTTTCCAAGTACGAGTGCTTGAGAAGCTTGGGAAGCTTGGTTGAGTTTTACTAAAGGAGTATTTCCGATGAGTTCCGTAACATTGTGTGCGTACATGATAAGTTCCTTTTTCTTTATTGTTTACATTATATGCTATAGCTAAACTGATTGCTTAGCCGTTGTGCATAAACCTCAAAGTCTGATAATGGCAAGTTAAATATTTCTTGTATTTTACGATTACTTTCTTCATAAAAAATCCGTAACACAGGATCTTTTATTTCCGTATCCGTCACCGCTAAATTACCCTCAAGTGCAATCAAAATATCTTTAATCAAAATATCATTGGCACTTTTAGCCAATAAATAACCACCATAAGCGCCTCTTACACTGCTTACCAGTCCTGCTTGGCGCAATAAAATTAAAAGCTGTTCCAAATAGTTTTGTGGAATGTCAGCTTTGGAAGAAATCTCTTTAATTTGCATGGGTTTGTCAGATTTGGCGATAAAAAGCTGATACATGGCATGCAAACCATAAATACCTTTGGTTGAAAGTAGTGACATAATAACTCCTTAACCTAACGCAATTTTAAGATCTTCAATCAAATCATCTGCATTTTCAAGTCCAATGCTCAATCGAATCAAGCCTTGTTTAATGCCAGAGAGCTCTAATTCTTCAAGTGAAAGCTGTTGGTGTGTTGTACTTGCTGGGTGAGTGATAATAGACTTTGAATCACCAATATTGACAACAACGGAAAAGAGCTTTGTGGTATTTAAGATGTGCTTAGCAAACTCTAAATCTTCCACTTCAAAGCTTAACAATCCAGAGGTAAGAGCCTCTTTAAAATATTTTTTTGCTCTATCATGCAATGGATCACTCTCAAGTCCTGGATAAGCGACTTTTTTAACTTTTGGATGTGATTTTAAAAATGATGCGACTTTATAGGCATTGCGTGAATGCTCTTTAATTCGCAATGAGAGCGTTTCAAGTCCTTGGATAAGCAACCAAGAATTATAAGGAGAAATCGTCGCTCCAATATCACGAATGAGAGAAAGACGTATGCGTAAACTAAAAATTGGGAAAGGAAGCCCTGCATAGACTAATCCATGGTAACTCTCATCTGGCTCGTTAAAGTGAGCGTATCTTGGGTTTCCAATGAGTTTTTCATTAAGCCCTTTACGCTCGATAATCAAGCCTCCAATAGCACTTCCTTGTCCATTGATATACTTGCTAGCACTGTGAACACTCACATCAATCCCATGATTGAGGGGTTGAAATAAAATAGGTGTTGCCACGGTGTTATCAGCAATTGTCACAATATTGTATTTTTGTGCGATAGCGACGATTTTTTCGATATTTGGGATAGCGATTTGTGGATTTGAGAGTGTTTCAAAGAAGATAGCTTTTGTCTTATCATCAATTAAGCTTTCCAAATCATCTGCATTGTCGCTTTCAAAGATTTTTGCTTTGATACCAAAGCGCTTGATGGTGTGGGTTAAAAGCGTGGTTGCTCCACCATAAATTTTCTTTGCAACGATGATGTTGTCGCCAGCTTCTGCAAGGTTAGCAACGGCAAAAAAGATAGCTGCTTGACCACTTGCGGTTGCAATAGCCGCTTCGCCGTTTTCCAAAGCCGCGATACGCGCTTCTAGGACATCGGTCGTTGGATTGTTTAAACGAGTGTAGATAGGTCCAAGTTCTCTTAATGCAAAACGGTTAGCAGCCGTTTCAGCACTACCAAAATCATAAGCCGTGGTTTGATAGACAGGAACAGACATAGTTCCAAAGTGTTGTTTATCGTATCCGTGATGAAGGGCGAGTGTTTCTTGAGTCATGGGTTGCTTCCTTGTTTTTTGAAATGTTGATGAAAGTATAAACTATTTTTTCAACAATGTCAAGTAAATTAATCAAAAAAGTAATGATTAAAAAAATAGGGATTAAATTTGTTCGATAGGGAAGGGTGAGAGTGCTTTTAAATTCTTTTACATGTAAAACAAAAAAGAGAAGAATAATATTTTTATGACTGTGTAAAAAATAGTGACTAACACAACTTAAAGTAGTGATTATTATACATATAATTATATGTAAATATACTATTTTAGGCACTTTTTTTGTTGTGAAATGCAGTTTAAAAATAGACGCAACTAACACCTTTGTTAGTATTAAAGAAGCATGATAGCGCTAAATACAGAAGCGCTTTTTCAGAAGAGACAAGCTATAATCTGAACTCTTGTAAGCAAAGGAGCAGATGAATGCTGTACGAAGATGAAGATGATATTTTTATGGGAAGTCCCAAAAGTAAATTTTTTGACATTGTTTTTAATGCCAATAGAAATTTGGTGAAAGAAAAACTTTTGAATATCGTTGATCGCTACAATGCAATGGAAATTCTTCTTGAAGAACACTTAGGAGAACAAGCCTCCCATGCACTTCATTCTGTGCTTTTGGAGCGAGCCGATGAGTTACATGAACGCAATAATGATTTTTTTATTGCGACAGTGGGAGAAATATTAACACAAAATGAGTAAAATCCCATTTGGTTTTGTGCTTGTACTGATATTTTGTGGTTGCGCTATGTTAAATGCCGCACCCGCGTATGAGTACAATCACCGTTTTGCGCTTAAAAAAGATGAATTAGGGTTTGTTTTTATTAACCGCAAAGAGGTGACTAAAAAAGCAACCACGGAGAATCCAAACAATGACTATCTTTTAAAGTTTCGTTGGACGCTTTTTGCCAATGATCAGCTTTTTTTATTGGTCAATTACCGAGGGCATCCGTATCAGTTTATTATGAAAAAAACGTACCCTTTGGAGAGTGTTACTGTGCCTTTGTTACCTGATGGAGAAAACAAGATGGATTCGAGAGTTCTGGCTCGAATTTTCTTCAATGACTTCGATCAAAGCAACCGTGAGGCAATTTTAGATATATTTATAGAAGACAATCAAGAACGAATTCAAGTTGAATTCAAGCCTAAGAAAAACTAAAGTAGGACATGCAGTGCTAGCAAAAGTCGAAATGTTAATGTTAGAAATGGTTGCATCTTTAGGTGATGCAAGAAGTGTTGAGCTTTTTCATAAAGTTCCCAAAGGCAAGCGTTTACGTGCAAAACTTATCTTTAAAATTGCAGGGCAGAGTGAAGAAGCACTTAAACTTGCAGCCATTGTCGAGCTCATTCACGCGGCAAGCTTGTTGCACGATGACGTCATTGACGATGCGTTTACACGTCGTGGAGAAGCTTCTATCAACGCAACTTATGGCAATAAAACCGCTATTATGCTTGGTGATATTCTTTACTCAAAAGGCTTTAGTGAACTGACATTTATGCCAAAAGAGGTTGCTTATAGTGTTTCTCATGCCGTTGCACTTCTCTCCGTTGGCGAGCTTTTAGATGTAGAACTTGCCGCTTCATTTAATGAGAGCCATGAAAAATATTTTGATATGATTTACAAAAAAACGGCTTCATTGATTGAAGCTTCTGCAAAGTCTGCTGCGTTACTTGCGGGTAAAGCGAGTGAAAAGTATGCATTATATGGTAAAAACTTAGGACTTGCGTTTCAAATTGTTGATGATATCTTGGATATTACGCAATCGAGTGAAACATTAGGAAAACCTTCTTTAAATGACTTTAAAGAGGGAAAAACAACCTTACCTTATCTTTACATGTACGACAAGTTAAGTGCCGAAGAAAAGAGCACGTTACTCTCTTTGTTTCAAAAAGAGCTAAGTGCGGATGAATCATTGTGGATTAAACAAAAAATGGAAGAGACATCTGCGATTAAAGATGCCATAGCGTATGCTAAAAAGCTAGGCTTTGAAGCGCTAGAAGCCATCAAGGGAGAAGATGATGTTGGACTTGCGCCTATCATTACGGAGATGATTGAGAGGAATTTTTAATGCATTATTTAACCCTTAGTTTTACGCACAAAAACACTGATATCTGTGTTCGTGAAAAATTAGCCTTCAATTCAGAAGAAAAAAGTCGCCATTTTATGTCGCAATTAAAAAACTGCGAAGCGATTAATGAAGTCATTTTACTTTCTACATGTAATCGTGTCGAAATCATCACCAGTGTAAGCGAAGTACAAAGTGCGCTTAATTATGTTTTTGATTTATTAAGCTACGTTTCTGATGTTCCACGAGAAGAGCTTGAGGGCAGAGCCGATACGTATGAAGACAATGGTGCCATTCACCATCTTTTTACTGTTTGTTCATCGCTTGATAGCCTTGTGATTGGCGAGACACAAATCGCTGGGCAGCTTAAAGAGGCATTTAAATTTGCTTTTGAACACAATTATTGTGGGCAAAAATTAGGTCGTGCCATGCACCATGCATTTCGCTGTGCCGCAGAAGTGCGCAGTCGAACCGATATCTCTAAAAGTCCCGTCTCTGTCTCTAGTGTTGCTGTGGCAAAGGCAAAGGATTTGTTGGGAGATATTGGTGGATTGACAGCTTTAGTCGTAGGTGCGGGTGAAATGAGTCAGCTTGCGGCAAAGCATTTAATCGCAAGTGGTGTGAATCTCATCATCATCAACCGAAACTTAGAGCGTGCGCAAGAGCTTGCCAATGAGCTAGGAGAGCTTGCAACAGTAGCACCGTATGCAAAACTGACAGAATATATCAATCGTTATCGCTTGGTTTTTTCAGCAACAGGTGCCCCACACAGTGTCATCACCGATGATATGGTACAAGAAAGAGATTTCTCGCGTTATTGGTTTGATATCGCCGTACCGCGTGATATTGAAGTAAAAGAACATCATAATTTACATGTATATGCAGTGGATGACTTAGAAGAGATAGTCACCAAAAACATGTCACTTCGTGAAGAACAAGCTAAGATTGCCTACAGTATTGTAGGGCGTTCAACGATGGACTTTTTTAGATGGTTGCAAAGTATGTGCGTGGAGCCTATTATCAAAGAGATACGAGACCATGCGAAATGCTGTTCAATGCAAGAGTTAGAAAAAGCCGTTAAAAAAGGGTATATTCCTGAAGAATTACAAGAACATGTAGCAAAAGTGATGCACCATGCGTTTAACTCTTTCTTACATACCGCTACAAAAAATCTAAAAGAGGTCGCTGATAAACCAGAATCAGACACCATCGTTCAAGCGGTTCAATATATTTTTAATATCAATGAAGACCAAACAAAGCGCATGAATATGTACAAATGCGAATACCAAATGGGGGGAATAAAATGAGATTTTCAAAACTGTATGCACCAACCACCAAAGAAGCGCCAAAAGATGCGACGCTTCCAAGCCATCAATACTTGGTGCGTGGCGGTTTTATCTCACAAGTAGGAAGTGGACTGTATAACTTTTTGCCAATGGGAAAAATCGTTTTTGATAAAATAAAAGATATTGTAAAAGATGAGATGGACGAAACGGGTGCGCAAGAGATCCAAATGGATGTCGTAACACCGGCTGATTTGTGGAAACAAAGCGGGCGTTATGATGTTTTTGGCAAAGAGTTGTGTCGTTTTAAAGACAGAAAAGAAAATGAATTTGTCTTAGGACCAACCCATGAAGAAGTGGTTGTTGATATCGTTCGTAACCGTATCAATAGCTACAAACAACTTCCTCTTCATTTGTATCAAATCACTACAAAATTCCGTGATGAAGCGCGTCCTCGTTTTGGACTTCTTCGTGGACGAGAGTTTACGATGAAAGATGGCTACAGTTTCCATGAAGATGAAGCGTGTATGAAAAAAGAATTTGATGTGATGGAAAAAACGTACACCAAAATCTTTACACGTTTGGGGCTTGATTTTAGAGCCGTTGAAGCGGACAGTGGCGCGATAGGTGGAAGTGGCAGTAAAGAGTTTATGGTCTTGGCACAAAATGGCGAAGATGATATTGTGGTGTGTGAAAAATGCTCCTATGCGGCTAATATTGAAGCAGCGCGCAGAGCTAAAAAAACAACATCTGTAGAAGCACCAATCGCAAATCTTGCAAAATTTAAAACCCCTGATATGAAAACCATTGATGATGTGTGTGCCTTTTTCAAAGCGGATGCCTTTTACAGTATTAAAGCGGTAGTTAAAAAAGCTATTTATATTGATAAAGAAGAGATAGTTGTTTTCTTTGTCCGAGGCAATGATGAACTTCAAGAAGTTAAAGCCTTGAATGCGTGTGGCGCTTTAGATTTGCTTGACGCGAGTTTAGAAGAGGTTGAGAAAGCAGGGCTTAAAGCTGGATTTATAGGACCTGTTGGGCTAGAATGTGTAAAATTTTACATAGATTTAGAACTAAAAGAAGCAAAAGATTTGATTTGTGGCGCGAATGAAGTAGACTATCACATGGTAGGTGTCTCCATGTTTAATTTCAAAGAAGAGCGTTATGCCGACTTGGTAAGTGTTAAAGCAGGGGATAGATGTGCGTGTTGTGGTGAAGCACTGTATGTGACTAAAGGCATTGAAGTAGGCCATATCTTCCAACTGGGGCAAAAATACGCTAAAGCTATGGGTGCGACTTTTTTAGATAAAAATGGCAAAGCACAACCTTTTTATATGGGATGTTATGGCATTGGGGTGAGTCGCTTGGTTGCGGTGATGATAGAAGCAAGCCATGATGACAAAGGGTGTATTTGGAACAAACAGAGCGCTCCTTATTTGCTTGATATCATTGTTTCTAACAGTAAAGATGAAGCGCAAAGTACGTATGCTGAAGAAATGTACACTGCTTTGAAAAAAGAGCGTTTGAGTGTGCTTTTAGATGATAGAAATGAGCGATTTGGTTTTAAAATGAAAGATTATGAACTTATTGGTCTTCCGTATGCCCTTATTGTTGGAAAAGAGCTAGAAGAGGGCTTTGTTGAGATTGTTGAGCGTAAAACATTAGAAAAAACCGTTGTCAAAAAAGAAGAAGCATTAACAAAACTATTGGAATTGCTCGCGTGAAATATTTTTTAATCTATCTTTTTTTAGAGGTGATGGTGAGTGTGAACATCGCTTCTTCTATTGGCGCATTTGCCACATTTGCAGAGATTGTCTTTTCGGCGATTGTGGGTTTTGTATTATTAGCCAATATGCGCGTAACATTGATGCAAAATCTCAATGCTTTGATGCAACGTCAAATTAGTCTTCATGCCTTTCAAAAACTCAATCTTTGGAGTATTGTTGGTGCATTTTTATTTATTTTGCCAGGCTTTTTAGGCGATATCGTCGCTTTGTGTCTGCAATTTAGCTTTTTTACAACCCTTTTTGTGAGCAAGTTTTTACATATAAATGAGGAAAAACCTTCTCATCATTTCAAACAAGGAAAAGAACATGACATCATTGATGTTGAAGTTATTGACGATCATCGCCTTAAGTAGTGTGTCGCTTTTTGCGAATAATGAAAATGATGCAAAAGTCGTTAGTTTTTTACAAAAAGCTATAGCAACCAATGAAAATTACACCTTTGATAAGGTTGTGATTTTGAAAAAAGAGGAGATGAAAGAGTCTCTTGGTTGGATGGTCTATTTTGTACGAATTGATTTAAACTTGACGAAGCAAGCGGGTAAAAAAGTCTCTGTCAATGATATTGTGTTTACCAATGGGAAGATTTTGAGTAAAGATTTTGTTGATTTGAGTTCGGGTCGAAGCATTAAAAACAATTTTTCACTTGACATGGATGCAACAGCTTACAACAAAGAGCATCTTTTAGCGGGAAAGCTCAATGCTCCTCATAAATTAGTTGTTTTTAGTGATCCGTTATGCCCTTTTTGTATGGATTTTGTTCCTGAAGTGATTGCGGATGTTGAGAAAAATCCTGAAACATTTGCTCTTTTTTATTACCATTTTCCACTAAACATTCATGTTGCGGCTCCTACTTTAGTGAAAGCGATGATTTTAGCGGAAGAAAAAGGGGATAAAGAGATTGTCAAAAAAGTGTACCAAGAAGTTTTAGACATCAAAGAGAGCGATGAGAAAGTCATTTTAGATATTTTTAACGCAACGTTTAAAACCAATTTTACCGTAGCGCAAATCAATCAGCCACATATTTTGAAAAAGTTAGCCGATGATGAAGCCTTAGCCCATAATCTGATGGTCAATGGAACGCCTACTATTTATATCGATGGTAAAAAAGATGATTCGAAAAAATCCTATAAAAAATTTATAAAAGAGTCTAAATGAAAAAACTGATTATTGCAACTCGTGGAAGTAAACTCGCTCTTTGGCAGTCTGAGCATGTCAAAGCTGAACTTGAAAAAGCACACCCTGGACTTGAAGTAGAACTCTCCGTCATGATGACCAAAGGCGATAAAATCCTTGATGTTGCTTTAGCAAAAATTGGAGGCAAAGGGCTTTTTACGAAAGAGCTTGAAGAAGCGATGCTTCGAGGTGAAGCGCATATTGCGGTGCATAGTCTTAAAGATGTGCCTATGGAATTTCCACAAGGTTTGAAGCTAGGTGTCATTAGTAAGCGTGAAGATGTTAGAGATGCGATGTTGTCTGAAAAGTATGCCAGCTTAGAGGCTTTACCAGAGGGTGCTGTGGTTGGAACAACCAGTTTACGACGTCGTATGCAGCTCCTTAAAATTCGTCCTGATTTTGTGATAAAAAATCTTCGAGGCAATGTTAATACCCGTATCCGAAAGCTTAAAGAGGGTGAATTTGATGCGATTATTTTAGCGAGTGCTGGTATTAAGCGATTAGGCTTAGAAAGTGAAGTCAATTTTTTCACTCCTATCTCTAAAGAGGTGATGATACCTGCTTCTGGGCAGGCTGCGCTTGGGATTGAAATCATTGACAACCCTGAAGTTGAGCGTTTGGTTGGTATCTTAAATGACGAAGAAGCGATCATCGAAACCAGTGTTGAGCGAGAATTTATCGCGGTCTTAGAGGGTGGTTGTCAAGTGCCTATTGGCGTAAATGCCGAAGTGAGAGAAGATGCTTTACATGTAAAAGCGATTTTAGGACTTCCTGATGGTTCTGAGTTGATTATGGAAGAGATGAGGGCACATAGAAATGATTATGTCGGTTTAGGAAAAGAGTTGGCAAACAGAGTCGTAGCAAAAGGGGCTAAAGCACTGTTGGAACGTGCCGAAAAGATAGCTTTAAGCGAGATATTTTAAAAGGAAAAGAGAATGGATAGAGTCATTGCCTTATTACGTGAACATGATTTATTACGAGTGATTGACGAAGAACTAGATATTGACCTTGAAATTCCTCATTTAGCCTATATTGAGGTAAAAAAAGAGGACTCTCGTGCACTTTTATTTACAAAGCCTGTGAGTAAACGCTTACAAAAAAGCTTTGATATGCCTGTACTAATGAATGTTTTTGGCTCTAGAAAGGCAACAGAGCTTATTTTTGGGAAAAATCCTAATGTGGTTGCTAAACAAATAGAGTCTTTGATGCATATGAAGCCACCGACCTCTTTTATGGATAAAGTAGGCATGTTAGGAACGCTTTTTAATCTTAAAAATGCGCTACCAAAACGCTTGAAGGGAAAAGGCATTTGTCAAAGCAAAGTCTCTATGGAGCCTAATCTGTATGATTTTCCTATTCTTACCACGTGGAGCGAAGATGGAGGTCCTTTTATCACAATGGGGCAAGTGTATACGCAAAGCTTAGATGGTACCAAACAAAATTTAGGCATGTACCGTTTGCAAGTGTACGATAAAAACCGCTTAGGAATGCATTGGCAAATCCACAAAGACAGTGCGCATTTTTTCCATGAGTATAAAAAAGCAGGCAAAAAAATGCCTGTGAGTATTGGTATTGGTGGTGATCCGCTTTACATCTGGTGTGGACAAGCCCCAATGCCCATAGGGATGTTTGAGCTTCTACTTTATGGTTTTATAAAAGATAAAAATGCTCGTCTTGTTAAATCTTTAACCAACCCGATTTATGTGCCTGAGGATGTCGATATCGTCATTGAAGGGTGGGTTGACCCATCTTTGAGCGAAATCGAAGGGCCTTTTGGTGACCATACGGGTTATTATACGCTCAAAGAGCCATACCCTGTGATGGATGTGACGTGCATTACATGTAAAGAAAAGCCAGTCTATCAAGCCACCGTTGTGGGCAAACCACCGCTAGAAGATAAATACATGGGATGGGCGACAGAGCGTATTTTCTTACCGCTTTTAAAGACCACAGCACCTGATTTGATTGATTATAATATGCCTGAAAATGGGGTCTTCCATAATCTTATTTTGGCAAAGATGAATGTGCTATATCCTGGACATGCTAAGCAGTTTATGCATGCGTTTTGGGGCGTGGGGCAGATGAGTTTTGTTAAACATGCATTTTTTGTCGGAGAAGATGCTCCTGATTTAGAGGAGTATGATGCTGTAGTGGATTATATGCTTAATCGCATTAGCGCTAAAACACTTCTTATCAGTGAAGGGGTGTGCGACGCGCTTGATCATGCTTCACCCAATGCCCTTTTTGGTGGAAAATTAGGAGTAGATTGTACGGGTGAAGTGATTGATGTACCTGCAAAAACAATCTTAGGTGATGAAGCACTTTTACATCAAGTACGTGTTTTTGTACCTGAAGTCAAAGCACTAAAGCAGTATAAAACACAGACGAAGACGCCTATTACCGTTTTAGCGATAGACAAGACAAGAGTAGGAAAAGAGATTTATGAAGCGTTAAAACCTTTAAAAGAGCATCTAAAACTTTTAGTCATTGTGGATGCGTATAGCAATGATGTTGAAAATGCTTACATGCTTGTTTGGCGTGTGGTCAATAATATTGATGCGCTTCGTGATATTTTCATTGAAGATGAATTTATCGGAATTGATGCGACCAATAAGACACCTCTTGATGGTTATACCAGAGAGTGGCCAAAAGATACCGATTGCGACCAAGAGGTTATAAAAGCCCTTATTACGCGTGGTTTGGTTGAAAATAATCCGACTTTCCTAAAGCATTTCCATATTTAACCCTAAAGTTATGTATAGCATTCTTTTTTTATAATAAGAAGTGTTATACATAACTCAAATCTTTAAGACTCTCAAAACAAATGTATTGAAATAGAGTAGAAATTGTAATATAATGATGGATATCGACTAAGGAGTTGAGCCATGAGTTTCTCCTATAAGCCTTTAGTAGAGCGTTTTGATATTCCTCGTCCCACATTAATCGAGTGGCAGAAGAGGGCAGAAGTTGAGGGCGAGAACTGGCGTGTACGGCATCTTGCTTATTTGCGTCGGCAATTGTGGGTAGAACAAGAAACCTATAAAGAGATACGTCATCTGGCTCCTTGTGCCGAAGATTTATTCATCTTAAGTATTTATTTTTTCTTTCACTCGATAGAAACAATGCCTCAACCTGAAGAGTTGCGCAAAGGACTGCGTGAATTTTCGTTACATGTAAGAAATGGCGTGGAATATCAACACGAATTTGCACAGCGTATTTGGTCGCTTCGTATCGGGGATGATTCTAACAAGCGAATTGTGAATTATCATCGTATTTTTGATTTAATCGATAGATTTTCTGCTGCTCAGTTTGCACTCCTCATCGAAAATATATTGTTATTTCTTACCCATATTAAAAAACGCTATAGTATTGCAACCACAACGTTCTTGGAAGGTAAGACGTGGCAGGAACTTTACATGTATGATAAAGCGTTTTCTCTCAAAGCGATTGAGGAATTTTTTAAAAAAAGAGGAATTTTATAAGTGGTTTGGACAATTGAGATGGATCTTTTTCAGTGGCTAGGTTTTGGAGGTATGTTGTGTATTGTTTTTGCCTATTTGTTACTGCAAATGGGAAAGTATGACATACACTCATTTTCGTATCAGTTGTTAAACCTTGTAGGAGCCATTGCTCTTATTATCTCTTTATTAGTGCATTTTAATTTAGGCTCTTTTTTAATCGAAATTTTCTGGATAGGCATTACATTGTATGGAATGGCAAAAAATCTTAAAAAAAAGATTACTAAAAGGGTGAAAAAACAATAAAATATGTATAAAAATACATAAAATTAAATTTAATCAATAATTTTTATTAATTGCTATTTATTTGTATTTAAGTTAAAGTTGCCTACAATTCTATATCAAAAATCTTAAAGGAGATAAATAATGCGACAATATGAATCGTATAAGTGTAGCAAATGTGGTAATGAAGTTGAAGTCCAAAATGTAGGTGGCGGTAAGCTTACCTGTTGTGGACAAGCGATGGAGTGTATTACAACGGATTTGACAGCGGTGAACTTGATGAAAGCCTTTGCTGGTGAGTCACAAGCACGTAATAAATATGATTTATTTGCAGACATTGCGCAAGAAGAGGGCTGGCATGCAGTTGCACGTCACTTTAGAGAAGCCGCAGAAAATGAAAAATGGCATGCAAGAGCTGAGTTTAAGGCATATCATAAACTAGTTGATGGTGAAGAGACAGAGATTACCCTTAAAAACTTAGATAGCGCAATGGCAGGTGAAAATTATGAACACACTATCATGTATCCAAGCTTTGCCAAAATTGCAGAAGAAGAAGGACACAAAGAACTAGCACGTCTTTTTAATGCGATTGGTAAAGTAGAAGTTGAACATGAACGCGAATACAAAGCATTACAAGATGCAATGAAAGAAGATGGCTTCTTCTCAGATGAAGAAGAAGAAATTTGGGTGTGTGAAGTCTGTGGACATATCCATAGGGGTAAAAAAGCTCCTAAAGCATGTCCATTATGTAAAGTAGGACAAGAGTACTTTAAACGACAAGATTTAGGTATCTAATAGCCTTATAGCAGAGGGTTTGCCATAATGGTAAATTCTCTGTCCTTTTTTATACTTTTAATTATGAAAATTATACTTTTCAATAATTAA
>CAYTVI010000038.1:0-19550 GCA_964441765.1 uncultured Sulfurospirillum sp. | reverse complement strand
TTAAAAAGCGCTCTGTGGTCGAGTAATTTTCACTTAAAATCGCCTCTGAATGCGAAGAGCCAAAGGTTGCGATATGCATTAAAGCTTCATCTACATTGGCTACAATTTTAATATTCAACGCATTACAGAGATGTTCGGTATGATAATCTTCCTCAGTGGCTAAGTTTACATGTAAATAGTTTTGTGTCTTCTCACACCCTTTTATCACCGCACCCGTTGTATCAAGTGCTTCTTTGATAGAAGGTAAAAAATGCTTTGCAATGGCTTCATGCACCAAAAGCGTTTCCAAAGCATTACACGCACTTGGACGTTGGCACTTGGCATTGAGGATAATAGCAATGGCTTGTTCTAAGTTTGCTTCTTTATCTACATACGTATGACAGACTCCTTTGTCGTGTTTTACCACAGGAATGGTCGCATTTTCGCTCACATAGCGAATAAGTGCCTCACCACCACGAGGAATAATCAAATCAACATGCTTATCCATCTTAATCAGTTTTGCCACACCTTCACGGCTATAATCAGGCAATAAAGAGATAATTTCTTTGGGTAAGTGGTTTTTTTCTAACACCTCTTGCAATAATGTTGCGATGATAGCGTTACTGTAAAACGCCTCTTTACCACCTTTGAGCACACATGCATTGCCACTTTTAAAACAAAGAGCGGCGGTATCGCTTGTCACATTAGGGCGACTCTCATAGATGATTGCCACCACACCAATAGGAATACTCACTTTTTCGATTCTAAGCCCACTTGGAACGACCCACCCCTCTAAAATACGTCCTACAGGCTCTTTTAGTGCGGCAATCTCACGAATGGCGTTAGCCATCTCGCCAATACGTTTTGGATTGAGCATCAGTCTATCCACTAAAGCGGAACTTAGATTATTCTTTTTTGCCTCTTCCAAATCTTTTTGATTTTCTTCAATAATACGCGCACTGTTTTGCTCTAAAGACTGTGCCATAGCATGTAAAACATCTATTTTCGTTTGAGGAGAAAGCGTGGCAATTATGCGACTTGCTACTTTAGCTTTATCTAAAAAATCTTTCACGTCATTTGCCTTAAAATTGAATTGAAGGGCGATTTTACCACGTTTGTATTTAATATGCCATAAGTAAGTTCAAGGTATAATAAATGAAAAAATAAGAAGCAAGGAAATAAAGAATGATACAGATTTATGATGTTGTCATTATTGGCGGAGGACCAGGCGGTATCGGTGCTGCGGTTGAAGCTAAAGTGCTTGGGCTTAAAAGCATTTTGATGATTGAAAAAGGCGACAACCATTCACAAACCATTCGTAAATTTTATAAAGACAACAAACGCGTCGATAAAAACTACAAAGGTCAAGAAGTAGCCCTTGCAGGAACGATTGATTTTAGAGATGGGACTAAAGAGAGCACGCTGAATTATTTTGATTCGCTCCTAGACAGTGGTGAAATTGATACAGCGTTTAACAGTGAAGTAGAAAGCATCACTAAGGTAGACAATGAATTTCACATCGTCACTTCAAAAGCAGGGTATCGTGCGAAAAATGTTATCGTTGCGATTGGAACGATGGGAAAACCCAATAAACCTGATTATAATCTTCCTATCTCGCTTAAAGAGCGTATCAATTTTAACCTTGATAAATGTTCACAAGGTGAAAAACTCCTCATTGTTGGAGGTGGAAATTCTGCGGTTGAATATGCCATTGAGCTTTCCAAAACCAACAATGTCACTCTTAATTATCGACGTGATAGCTTTAACCGTCTCAATGACATCAACCTAACATTGATTCACGAATACAACGGTCAAGAAAAGCTCCGCTTACGCTTAGGTATGGATATTGTCTCTGTGGAAAATGAAAACGGTCTAGTCAAAGTCAATTTTAGTGATGGCTATTACACCATTTATGACCGTGTTGTGTATGCCATTGGCGGAACAACCCCTGTTGATTTTTTAAAAAAATGCGGTATTAGCATCGATGCTGAGGGTAAACCTGAATTTGATGAGAATTATGAAACCAAAACCAAAGGGCTTTACCTTGCAGGTGACATTGCAGTGAAGAGTGGCGGGTCTATCGCTATTGCGCTTAATCATGCGTACCATATCATTACCCATATCTTAAAATCAAAATAGTTTAGGTTTTTAAATGCTCAAAAATCCCTTTAGTGCTCCTGGTCTTTTGAATCTTGTCTTGATTTTTGTTTTAATGGTAGGAGGCTTTGCTTCTTACCGTTTTGGCAATTTTGGTGGTGTCTCTTTTGATGAGTTAGGCGAAAAATACATTCCCAAAGAAGATGTCAAATTTAGCGATTTACCTATCAGCCTTCAAGAACGCTATATCGATAAAGAAGCAACCATAGGACAGAGCAAAGAGGGAAATTTGCTTGAAGATGAGTTTTTTGATGAAACAGGAAAACCCATCCCCGAATCTGAAGTCACTCCTCGTGATTTGAAAAGAATGATACAAAAACTTCAAAAAACACTTCTTTTCTTACAGCACGACAATCTTCTTATCAACAACGAGAAAAATGAACTCGCTAAAAAACTTGAAGAACAGCACAACGAGCGTGAAGAAGAAAAAAATCAACTCCTCAATAAAAATCTTGAAAAAATTAACGAAGCAGAACAACAACACTATCGAAACATCAGTGATTTGACGATGAAACTCAATGAACTACAAAAAGAAAATGTCCTTATCGCTCAAAAAGCCAATATTGAAGTCAACACCCTGAAAAGTACCATCGAAGAACTTAAAGCGAAAATGGCTGAAGATGAAAATAAAAAATACGAAGAGATCCAAAGAGCACGAGCTGATGAGCAGAGTAAGCTGATAGATTATAAAGATAAAATCAAGCTTCTCAATGACCAAATCGCTCTTTTAAATGAGCAAATCAACACCAACAACGAAACAGCCAAAAGTGCTTTTGTTCGCAAACAAGAAGAGATTGCCAAACTTAAAGAAGATATCGCTTTAGGGATTAAAGAAAAAAATGAGTTGATGGCAAAACAGACGCAAACACTGGTGAATGTTGACCAAAAACACCAAATGGAAATTGCAAAATACAATCAAAGCATTGAGCAACTCAAAAGCGATACCGAAAAACTCATCGCTAAAAATCGCCAAGAGATGGCTTCTCAAGAAGAGGAAAATCTCAAAAAAGTGGCAATTCAAGAAGAAAAAGTCAAAGCCTTAACGATGGAGTTGGCGAGCTCTAAAAAACACATTGACGCACTTATGCTTGAAAATGAGAAAGATTTTAATAAATTTCGTACCTACTTAGAAGATGAAAAAAAGCTCAATAAAGAGCTTAGTGCGGCTACCAAAAAAGCAGAAGAAAACGCAGCCATACTCGAAAAAAGTCTCAATGCGACGATTCTTAAACAAAATGAAGAAGTGGTGAAAAAAGAGGCGCAGATTAAAGAATTAGAGAACAAAATCATAGCCCTTCAAAATGACAAAATCAATGTTGAAGCAGAAATTAAAAAAAGAGTGGATGAAAATGACCGCATCCATAACAAAAACTACAAAGTTTTCAACGAAAAAATTGCAACCTTTGAGCTTGCCAAACAAGAGATGCTAGCAAAACTGGACAAACAATTAAATGAATACAAAGCGGCATCCGAAGAAAACCATAAAAAGATGCAATACCACACAACTGAACTTACACGTGCGAACAGCGAGCTTAAGAATAAATACGAAGCCAAAGAAAAAGAGCTCAATGAACATAAAAACCTTCTCACCACACTCAAAATCGAGCAACAAAAAGTTACCGAGAGTGCTGAAGCAAAACTCAAAGAGATCAAAAGTGCCTTTGATGAACTTCGCGTTGAAGCAAAAGCAAAAGAGGGCGAATACTTAAGCAAGCTTCAAAACTTAGAGGCGCAGGTGCGAGCCAAAGACATAGCCCTTGCCGCTGCTAAACGTGAAGAGAGCCTTAAAATAAGCGCTTTGGAAAAAGAGATTAAAAATAAAGAGGTTGATTTACTGGCTTCTCGTGATGAAGTTGTTAGAAAAGAGGAAGCGCTCAAATCCTTACATGTAAAAATGAAAAGTGCTGATGAAAATGCGACAAAGAGCACAAACAAACAAATCTTGGAGCTTAAAGACAAACTTGCCTTGATGGAAAAAAATCGCTTAAGCGAAGAAGCCAAAGTCGTAGCCCTTAAAGAAGAACAAAAACGTAAAGAATTAGAGTACTTAGACCAACTCAAAGAGGCTCAAAATGCACTGAAAGCCAAAGATGCCACTCTTACTCAAGGCAAAGAGAGCTTAGAGAAAAAACTACTTTCCAGTGAACAAACCATCAAAACACTCACGGAAAAAATCAAGCTTTTAGAAACCGCTACACCAAAAACAGCTCCTGTGGCTGCTAAAGCTCCCGCTCCTAAAGGCAAAAAACTTGAGCTCATTGATAGCATCTCGTGTACGGATATGGGAACCGGTGTCAATGCCATCAGTGCTACATGTAAAAATAACGTTCAAGCTTTTTTAGCCAAATATGACAGCTCTTATTTCTACGAAGTAGCTCCTATTGTCGATAATGGTGGCTTTGCATCGCTTAAATTGATTAAAAGTAAGAAAGTGGGTGTAGAAGACAGTGAAATCGATAGAATCACAGGACTTGCCAACATCGGTCTTGGAAAAGCTAGAGCCAAAGCGGGTGGTGAGTTGGTGGAAAGTTATGTAGGAGAGGGTGCAAAAATCAGTTATGCGCTTTCAAATGTCGAGCAAGATAAAGCACGAGGCTTCCTCATCAAGGTTTACCAATAGATGAAACTGTTTCAAAAAGAGGTAGGCTACCGCTACAACAGCGATACATTGTTGCTGTATGATTTTATCTGCAGCTTTGCACCAAAAGGCGCTTTGCTTGATGTGGGCTGTGGCTGTGGCATTTTAGGATTGTTGCTTAAACGCGATTTTCCCTCTTTACATGTAAGTCTTTTAGATATCCAAGCGCAAAATTGTGAAATTGCAAAAGCCAATGCCTTGGAAAATCAGATAGAACTAGAAGAGATTACATGTCATGATTTTTTGAAAAGCATGTTTGATAAAAAGTTTGATTTTATCGTTTCAAATCCACCTTTTTACCACTCAGGCGTTGTGCAAAGCGAAGATGAACATCTCAATGTAAGCCGTCATAGCTCACACTTGCCTTTTGATGCTTTTGCTAAAAAAGTGACAAAATCACTCTCTAACAAAGGCTATTTTATCTTTTGCTATGACGCCAAGCAAATCGACACCCTAATGGTTTGTTTACACCATGAGGGACTAAAAGTAGAAGATATACGTTTTGTCCATACCAAAGAGGGCAATGAAGCCTCTTTAGTGATGATACGTGCACGTAAAAACTCAAAAACGCTCACAAAAGTACATCCTCCACTTTTTGTAATGGAAGGTAAAAGCTTTACGCCTTATGTGCAAGCGATTTTTGAGAACTCAAAAACACAGAGTTACCTATGGCAGAGTTGATGCACGAGGAGGGCTTTGCCTATGGATTTGATGCAAAAGCGTGTGAGGCGTGTCAAGGAAACTGCTGTACGGGAGAAAGTGGATACATTTGGGTGAGTCAAGAAGAGCGTAAAGCAATGGCAGAGTATTTAAAGATGAGTGAAGAGGAATTTATTAAGGAGTATTTACTAAAAATTCGCTATCGTTTCACTCTTAAAGAGATGCCCTATGAAAATGGTTTTAGCTGTATCTTTTTTGACAAAGAACACAAACGCTGCGGTATCTATGCTGTACGACCATCGCAGTGCCGTACATTTCCCTTTTGGGATTATTTTAAAGAAAACATTGACGAGGTAGTGACAGAATGTCCCGGTATTATTCGCTTTTAATCGTATTATTTGTTTTTGTTGGATGTAGTACCAAAGAAGTTGTCTACACACAAACCACTAAAAAAGTATTTGAAGAAGAGGACAATCTTATTTTTCAAGCCTTGCACTACCAACAAAAAGGTGATTATGTCAATGCTCGAAAAATTTATCAAACACTATATGAACAAAGTCAAAAGAAAATTTATCTCTCTGAAGTTGCTGGCATTGCCTTTATGCTCAATGATAAAGATGCTATGCCACTCATCATGGAAGGTCTGACAAAATATCCAGAAGAGCGCAATTTTCATCGTCTACTCGTAGGTCAATACGTTAAAGAGAAACGCTATGAAGAAGCCGAAAAAAAGATTTTAGAACTTATTGCTGAAGATAAAACCGTGCAACATTTAAGCATTGCAGGTAATTTATACTTGCAAATGAAAGCCTATGATGTTGCGTTAAAATACTTTGAAAGTGCCTATAAACAAGAACAATCTGAAGATTTACTCATCAATATTGTTGAGCTTTTACACCGCTTTTTAGGACGCAAAGGGGATGCTCTTTCGTATCTTGAAACCTACGCCAATATTGAAGGATGTGGGCAAGTCGTCTGTTTTAAACTCATTGATATTTATGGAAAAGACCGCAATGTCAATGGCTTGATTTCAACCTATAAAAAAATCTATAAAGAGCGTCAAAATGAAGAGATTGCTAAAAAAATTGTAGAATTGATGCTCTACATCAAAGATACCAAAGGGGCTATTGCTTTTTTAGAAAACACGGGACAACACCCTGATTTATTGCTTCAAATCTATACCAATCTCAAACGCTTTTCTGAAGCGTATCTTGTAGCACAAAGACTCTATGAAGAGAGTAAAAATCTTGATTATCTTGGCAAGATGGCGATTTACGAGTATGAAATCAACAAAATAAAACTAACCCCAGAAGCCTTGCAATCCATCTCTAAAAAGTTTGAAGAGGTGACAAGTTTACTCCGTGATTCGGTCTATTTAAACTACTATGGGTACTTACTCATAGACCACGATATCGATGTTGCAAAAGGTATTAACCTTGTTCAGCGAGCCCTTGAGCTTGAGCCAAATTCTCCTTACTACTTAGACTCGCTGGCATGGGGTTTATACAAGCAAGGCAAGTGTGCCGAAGCCAATGAAATTATGAAATATTTTGGCGAACACGTTTATGAAGAAGAAGTGATTGTGCATATAGAAGCGATTAAAAAATGTTTGAAAGAGAAACCATGATACTTGATGAAATTATCCGTAAAACCAAAGAGGATTTGGAAGAGCGCAAAAAAAAATACACGATGGACTGGTTAGGGCGAAGCCTTGCATTCAATCCCTTTATGCCACGTGATGTCAAGCCTTATCTTAAAGCAACGCCTGATAATCCTTACCGTATTATCGCGGAAGTCAAAAAAGCGAGTCCTAGTAAAGGCATCATCAAAGAAGATTTTGACCCTTTAGTAATTGCAAAAGCGTATGAACTTGGAGGTGCGGATGCTATTTCTGTCTTAACAGAGCCTCATTTTTTTCAAGGTAATTTAGAATATCTCACCCAAATCAGACGCTACGTTCCTACACCTTTGCTTCGCAAAGATTTTATCGTAGATGAGTATCAAATATTAGAAGCGCTTGTGTATGGAGCGGATTTTATTTTATTGATCGCAAAGGCTCTAAGCAAGCAAGAACTCAAACACTTACTTGAATACGCATTAAGACTAGGATTAGAAGTTTTAGTGGAGATTCACGACAAAGAAGATTTGATTAAAGCCATTTTTGCGGGAGCAACCATCATCGGTATCAACCATCGCAATCTAGAGACGTTTGAAATGGATATGAGTTTAACAGAAAAACTGATGCCTCTCATTCCTAATGGCAAGATTATTGTCGCGGAAAGTGGTCTTAAAGATAAAGAGACAATGAAACACTTAAGTAAAGTCGGAGCCGATGCCTTTTTGATTGGTGAGTATTTTATGCGTGAAGATGACATCGAAGCTTCATTACGTGCTGTTAAAAAGGTGGATTGATGGATTACATGTACGCACCTTGGCGAAGTGCTTATTTTACAGAAAAAAGCGAAGGGTGTGTCTTTTGTAATATTACAGAGCATCCCGAGCGTGACACGGAGCATCATGTCCTTTACCGAGATGAGCACTGTTTTATCGTAATGAACCGCTATCCTTATTCGCCAGGGCATTTTATGGTGATTCCTCATCATCACACAGATGCACTTGAAGAGCTTTCACCTGAGACATGGGTACATCTTTCCTTAATTGCTCAACGCTGTGTCAAAATGATAAAAGAAGGATTTGGTGCGCAAGGTGCAAATTTAGGGATGAATTTAGGGAAGAGTGGGGGTGCTGGGATTGCGGAGCATATCCATTATCATATTATTCCTCGCTGGCTTGGCGATACAAATTTTATCACAACGGTAGCGCATACACGTGTGTATGGAACGGATTTTGAAGCCATCTATTCTACAATGAAAGCTTTAGTACCAAAGTATATTGAATGTTAACCATTTTGGATGTTGAAACATTTGTCCAGCAAAAGAACAATTTTGACCTTTTAATCGACGCAAGAAGCCCAAAAGAATTTTTCGAATCTCACATTCCTCATGCGCAAAATTTCTATGCTCTAAGTGACGCAGAACACCATGAAGTAGGTACCATTTATAAGCAAACCTCGCGCAATGATGCAAAAGCCTTAGGTGCTTCTTACATCTGTGCCAATGTTGCTTCGTATATTCCTCGTATTTATGCACACTACAAAATAGGCTCACGTATTGGTATTTATTGTGCGAAAGGAGGGCTTCGTTCAAGCTCTATCGCACTCATTCTCTCCAGCATTGGGTATCAAGTGTTTAAACTTGAAAGTGGGTATAAAAGTTATCGAAACTATATTTTAGCCTATCTTGAAAGCTTTCCTCACGAAAAGTTCATCGTGCTTGGAGGCAATACTGGATGTGGAAAAACGGAACTTTTGAGCGCTCTTTCTCCGTCCATCGACTTGGAGGGTTTAGCCAATCATATGGGCTCTTCTTTTGGCGCTATCAAAGGAGCACAACCCAGTCAAAAAGCTTTTGAAAATATGCTTTGCGATATTTTGCACACGATAAATCCCGATGAAGCAATTTTTATCGAAGGAGAAAGTAAACGTATGGGAACTATTACCATTCCAACACGCTTACATGTAAAAATGCAAGAGGGTAAACGTGTCGAGATTACCGCACCTCTTGAGCAAAGAGTTGTGCGTATTTTAAAAGATTATGAACGTATAGATGCTCATTTTTTTGCACAAGCAATGGAAAAAATTACCCCTTATATCAAAAAAAATGCCAAAGAAGAAGCTATCAAAGCATTTCAACACAATGATTTAAAACGTGTCGCAACACTTTTGCTCACAGAATATTATGACAAAGTCTACAAAAAACCCTCGAATGTAGCGCATCGCATCGAAAATGATAATTTTTCTTCTACCATTAAAAAACTTGAAGAGCTTATTTAAGCACAAAAACACCTCTTTTTTTATTAGACTTCTTACAAAGTTAAAGCAAAGCTCTAAAGACTACGTTAACACTAGGTTCTCTTCGGCAGAGTGCCCGCGCGCACCCTTGGTGCTTTTACTTCTCTTTATCATTGACTTTTAAATTTTTTAAGCTCTCTTTTACATATTTCATGCAAGAATAACACTAATTTAATATCAGTATTATTTATGAGGAGTATTTGTATGAAAGTATTACTAGCATCGCTTGTGTGTGCATCATCTTTATTTGCACATTTTCAAACCGTTATCACCGATAAAACAGTGATAGAACAAGGTGGAAATCCAAAAGTTATCATTCATTATGAATTTACACACCCTTTTGAGCAACAACTCATGCATATGGAAAAGCCTAAAGAAGTAGGCGTCTTTAGCGAAGGTAAAAAAACCTCCCTTCTTTCAAATCTTCAACTCGTTCAAAAAGATAAATTAAGCAGTTGGAAAAGCGAATATGTCATTAAACAACCGGGAACATACCAGTTTTATGTTGATCCCGTACCATACTTTGAACCTGCAGAAGAAAAATTTATTCGTCATCAAACCAAAACGATTGTCGATGGGTTTGGCTCAGGGGAGGGTTGGGATCAACCTATTGGGCTAAAAGCCGAAATCATTCCTCTTTCTCGTCCCTATTCACTCTACGCAGGAAATCTTTTTAGTGGACAAGTTCTCTACAAAGGAAAACCTGTTCCCAATGTAGAAATCGAATATGAATTTTACAACACCAAAGGTTTTAAAGCCCCCAATGATATGTACATCACGCAAGTGGTCAAGGCTGATAAAAATGGTATTTTTCATGTCGCACTTCCTGAAGAAGGCTGGTGGGGTTTTGCCGCATTGATGGAAGATGAAGAGAAAATTAAAAAAGATGGGAAAAGCTACCCGATAGAATTGGGTGCTGTACTTTGGATTAAAACAGAAGCGATGAAATAGTATGCATTTGAGCGAAGGGATTTTAAAACCTGAGATTTTAATGGTAGGTGCAGGCGTATCGTCTGTACTTACTTTTTACGCTTTTAAGACACTCAAAGATGAAGAAATCCCCAAAACTGCTGTTCTCTCAGCACTCTTTTTTTTAGCTACCTTTATTCATATTCCCATTGGTCCAACCTCTGTCCATCTGGTTTTAGGTGGCTTAGTTGGAGCCCTTTTAGGGATGCGTGCTTTTCTTGCAATTTTTGTTGCTTTGGTGCTTCAAGCCCTTTTATTTGGCTTTGGAGGTATCACGACACTGGGCATCAATCTTTTCAATCTCGCCATGCCAGCTACACTTGCAGGGTTTCTTTTCACTCTTCCTATTAAATCCACATGGCAAAAAAACATCCTTTGGTTTGCGTTAGGATTTATCCCTTTGTGCCTTTCAGCTCTTTTACTCTCTTTGACACTTTCTCTCAATGGAGAGTTATTTGTCGATGCGGCAAAACTAGCACTTTTAGCCCATTTTCCTGTGATGATTATTGAGGGGGTCATCACACTGTTTGCACTGCGATTTATTGAAAAAGTCTCTCCTCATTTATTATTACATGTAAAGAAACACTAATGCGTTTTTTTCTACTCTTAATGTTCATGTTTACCTCTTCACTACTGGCACATAAGCTTAATATTTTTGCTTACGATGAAGATGGAAAGCTTTTTGTTCACAGTTATTTTACAAAGTCATCCCCATGTAAAGGCTGTCAGGTAAGTTTCTTGGATGAAACACAACGCTTATTAGCAAAAACACAGACCGATGATGAGGGAAAAGTATCTGTTTCATTGCCTGCTTCTTCATTTATAATTCTTGTTGAAGCAGGCATGGGACATCAGCAACAGATTGACTATAGAGCTCAAAGCGAGCTAAAAAAAGAGCTATCTGACAATAACGGGTTAAAAATCGTGTTAGGACTTGCTATAATCTTTTTTTTATTTGGAGTCTTAACGTGGTTCAAAAAACGCTTTTCTTCTCGATAACCCCTAGCATCGCACTGCTTTTAGCCTTTTGTTATAGCGGTGTAATTGCATTTCAAAGCCATCTTTTTTTCCCGATGTTGCTTCCTGTGCTTTTTATGGCGGTAATGGCTAGAGAGCATTGGTTGATACTCTTAAAACGTCTTTTTTGGCTTAATACTCTGATTGTCCTTATCGCACTTACATTGCTCTTACAAGGCAATAAGGCATTGGCTTTACTCATCTTTATACGCTCAAACCTTATCTTAGCGTTTATTCTTTTACTCTTTTACGACAAAGATGAATTTGCCATCTCTCTTGGGATGCAACAGCTCAAAATTTCACCAAAGCTGACAGCACTTTTTTTCTTTACCGCTAAATCTATTTTTTTGATTAAAAGAGAATTCGAGCTTTTTAGAAACACGTTACATGTAAGAGGTTTTTCACCTAAAACAGACCTTCTAACATACAAAACGATGGCTGGGTTTGTAGGTATTTTGTTCATCAAAGCTCTTGAGAGAGCAACCCATCTTCAAAAAGCGATGCAACTAAGAGGTTTTAAAGGCGAAGTTTACTCACTGGGAACACATGTCTTTCTTTCACGCTATGATATTTTTTTATGCGCACTTACGCTGCTAGCCCTTACTTTACGAATAGGAATGTTCATATGAGTTGTTCTGTCACACTTCGAAATCTCTCCACCTCGCGTGAAGGCATCATTTTATATCAAAATATTATGTTAGATGTTTCACACAAAGAAAAAATTGCTATTATTGGACCCAATGGCTGTGGAAAGACCACACTTCTTGAGACGATAGCTGGGCTTCGCGAGATTGAAGCAGGGACATTGGAGCTTTTCCATAAACCGATGCTTTGCGCCAATGATTTCAAAGTCATGCGCCCTTTAATTGGCTATCTTTTTCAAGACTCCGATAATCAATTTTTAGCACCCATTGTGGAAGATGATGTTGCCTTTAGTTTACTCGCTCTTGGAACATCCAAAGAAGAAGCAAAGCTTAAAACAGCGATGATACTTCAAGATTTAGGGATTTCACATTTGGCTAAAAAGATTGTTTATCATCTTTCAGGAGGCGAGAAAAAACTGGTTGCACTAGCAGGTGTATTGATTGTGGAGCCAAAACTGATGCTTCTTGATGAGCCAACCAATGGCTTAGACCATACGATGCAATTACGTTTAATTGAGATTTTGCGTAAAATTGATAAAAGTATTATTATCGTCTCTCACCACAAAGAGTTTATTGAATCTGTGGTCGATAAAATCTACGAAATTACACCTCAAGGCTTAGTCTGCTCTATCAATACTAAAAATGGGCACTCTCATGACCACCATCATCATCACCATGATGGTAGTCATCATCATAGCCATTAAAATGTCAAAAGTGTCTTTCCAAACGCTAATTTAACGGCTTCTTTTACAGCATTGATGTAACTTGAGAGTGAAGGGTTGGCATCTTTATAGGCAATATCAAATGCTGTTCCATGATCAACAGATGTTCTAACCACTCCAGCGTTTAGGCTGACATTGATGCTCTCTTCAAAATAGAGCATTTTAAGAGGAATCAACCCTTGGTCATGGTACATACAGACAAAATGGGTAAACTTTTCGCGATTGGCTTTCGTAAATGCCATGTCAGGAACAAAAGGACCAAAGAAAACTTCTCGCTCTAAGAAATGATTGGCTTTTACTATAGCTTTTTTAATCTCTTCATCTTCATCACCGATGACGCCATTGTCTCCAGCGTGAGGATTAAACCCTAAAACAGCAATATGTTCAACCCCTAATTCTTCATACACTTTGAGTAAAAAAGGTTTGAGTTTTTTTGCTTTTATCTCATGCGAGACATCTTTGAGCGGAATATGATGCGTATACAGTATTGTAAACATCTCTTCGCATCCTAGCATCATCATAGCATCACATCCTAGAAGGTCACTGAGTGCATCGGTATGTCCTTTGTATTCAAGCCCAGCCAATGCCCATGATTCTTTGTTGATAGGCAACGTCACAATGCCGCTTACTTCTTTGCTTTTAGCCAAAGCCACAGCGGTGATGAAAGAGTCATACGAAGATTCACCCGCTTCAGCACTGCAAATGCCGGGCTGAATTTCAAAAATCTTACCACAATCACGTATCTCAAAATCTTTTGGAACATCCAAACCTAAAAGTGCAGCGCCCCATGCCAACATACTTTCATTGATGCAATAAATCGGTTGGCAATGCTTACACACCTCTTCATGTGCCCGTAGAGCGATTTCTAATCCTATACCGTTTAAGTCACCGATGCTAATTGCTATTTTCATTTTAGAAGTTCCACCATCTCTTTGATTGCACGTTCAAGTCCTGTGAAAACAGAACGCGCAATAATACTTTGTCCAATATTAAGCTCAATAATCTCTTTCATGGCTTTAATCGCTTTAATATTATGATAATTTAGCCCATGCCCAGCAGCCACTTTTAGCCCTAAGTGATGCGCTTTTTGTGCTGTGTGTGCTAGCTCTTTTGTTGCTTGCTCTAACTTTACATGTAATGTTTCTCGGTCTAACTCAAGCGCTTTAATGCTGTGGTGCGAAGCTGAAAGATTGGAATAGAGCATCGCATAAAGATTGGCATAGGTTCCTGTGTGCAGTTCCACCCACTGCGCTTTGAGCTTAGCTGAGGCTTCTACCATGTCAAAAGAGGGGTCAATAAATAAAGAAAGCTCGATATGAGCATCTTTAAATTTTTCAGCAATACGAGCAATCGTATCAAAATTTTTAATCACGTCCAGCCCGCCCTCTGTTGTCACTTCTTCTCTTTTTTCAGGCACTAGCGTGACACGATGCGGATGCAGTAAAAGAGCTTTTTCAATCATCTCTTCGCTAATCGCACACTCTAAATTAACAGGCAAATGCGAATTTTGAATAATTTTTTGTGCATCATCGTCATGAATATGGCGTCTATCTTCTCGTAAATGAATTGTGATTTGATCGGCACCTGAGCGCTTCACAATGCTTAAAGCATCCAAAGGGTCAGGGTCATTAATCTTACGTGCTTCTCTCAAAACAGCGATATGATCGATATTTACACCTAAAAGCATCGAATATCCTTTTTTTAAAATACATCACTTCTTTTTACATGTAAATGCATAAAAGTGATTTATATTATAGCCAAAATATAATCTCTAAATGATTTCAGTTTTGCGTAAAGTGTGTTATACTTTAATTTTAAAAGTGATGAATTAGAAAAGGAGAACCATGTTAACGTTTCGTGTCGATAAAGAAAACAATATTTTATTTATCAATATTATTGGCATGACTCCCAAAGATAAACTACCCGAGTACATTACTGAATTTAGTCAAAAATGTTCTGAATTTAAAAAAGAATTTATCATCGTCAATGATATGAGTCTGTGCAAAATCTCTTCTGAGTATGATGTTGAAGTCATGTGTAAATTAAGTCAGATGATGCTTCAAAAATTTTCTATTTCAAGAGTTATTAGAATAACAGGTGCAAACACTGAAAATTTAAAAAAATTAATACGCACCGATAAAAAAATTGGGCTCCAAAACATTCATTACGCATCAACCCGCAAAGAAGCTGAAGCCCTTTGGTCTAAGGTAAACGAATAAGCGCGTTATCAAAAATACCGTATTCAAAATTTTGGTGACACACAAAACAGTTTGATTTATCTTTGACTTCAGGATGTTTAAAAAACGAATCATCAATATGCCGATGTGCTTCACGCCAATAGGGTGATTTTGTGATAGAAATAGGGCGTATCTCACCTAAAGACTCTAAGGTCTTAAACGCTAGCTTATGCGTTGAACTCTCTGCACTATTGCTCACCAAATAAGCTCGAATGCTCTTTTGATCTGGTTTAGAAATATTATGCTCCAAAATCTCTTCACCAAAATGATTGGACAACCCATCCATCAATTTTTCCCATGATGCTTGAGGTAACATAAAAGGAGGGTAGTGTTTATGACACTTACCACACTTGATATCAAAAGCATGATTTTCTTCAGCATAGACTCTTTTTTGAAAAATAGTGTTAGTAAGTAAACTCTCCTGTTTAAACGCTACTGTATAAAAAATACCGCACGCTAGTAAGATTGCGCTATACGCTAAGAGTTGATGTAAAAATGAGATAGAAGTATCATCTCCCTCGCAACGTTTATAGCCTGAGAGCATGGCAAAAACCATCTGTGTTTTATGGTAAAACTGCTCAATTAAAACACCCATAATATGAATAAATGCCCATGCCAATAAAATAAAAGAGGATATTCGATGAAAATGATCAATATAAAAACTTTTAGAAAAGTAGTTCGCATTTAAAAAACCAAACAAACCACTCCCTTCTTGAATACCATACAGCAAAAGACCACTAAAAACTATAACGAGCCCCAAACTTAATACAATCAGTGTAAACCAACTCGAAGCAGGATTGTGGCCGGGATGAATTTTACGCCAACGATTTTTTACTTTTTCTTCAAAATAGAAACGTAAAGCATCCAAGCGCAAGGTAAACATCATAAACGTACCATAATCTGGACCTATAAATCCCCAAAGAAGCCTAAAAAGAAGAATAACTCCAAAGAGATAACCAAACGCACTATGCAGTGTAAAGTAGTGATGAAAAAAAGCTGTTATGAAAGAAAATAAAAAAGAGAGGGCAAGCATCCAATGAATGATGCGTGTACACAAGGGCCAAACGTAAACTAAGCCTTTTTTTTGATGCATTTAAAAACACTTTACTATTTTTTGATGGGAAATCCCATCAAAAAATAGTGATTTTGTATTTTTATTTAGCACGATTAAACGAATTATAAATATAGTTTGCCATGGCTTTAACATCGTATTCGTAGCCTTTTTCCTTGAGCTTTTTCATATTATGTTCCATCACATCATGCTCACTTGCTGTTGACTGACCAAGTCCACCATTTTTGATATCAAACAAATCCATCTCAAGTTCTGGAATGGTTTTTTTATCAATCGCTGGACCTTTTTTCTCAGGCATTCCTTCACCTTTATCACCATGACAATGCGCACATGTTGCTTTATAGACTTCAGCAGGCGTGTATTTATACGTAACAATATCTGACTTTGGTTTATCACCACAGCCACTTAAAACCAACATTGTCGTGAGTGTAAAAAGCGTTAATGTTATTTTTTTCATAATTTTTTCCTTTTATTATTATAACTAAAATTAAGCTCTGCCTGAAAGCATACCGTAAATTGTCATTGGTTTAAGCGCATACACTTTAAGTAACCACCAAATCCAACGTTCTTGCGAAGGGTCAAGAGGGAAAGACGGTGTAGGTTTTGCTGTCCAATTAAATTCAGCCAACATTACAGTTCCAAGACTTGTAATCAACGGACATACTGTATAACCATCGTACTTTGCAGGTAAGGTCTCTTTTTTCTCCATAACAGCGATAAGGTTTTCAGCCACTACATTGTATTGTTTTCGTGCACTTCCTCCCGTTTTTCCCATCGGAACTGCCGCTACGTCACCCAGTGCAAAAACGTTTTTATATGTGACATGTTGTAAAGTTTCTTGAACCACAGGTACCCAGCTTTTTGCCGACCCAATAGGAGACTTACCAACAGCATCGGGTGCTTTTTGAGGAGGTGTTACGTGAATAAAGTCATATTTTTTATCAATATTTTTACTCATTGAAATCATGGTATATTCTTTCAAATCCTCATCATATTCACCTTTTTCGAGCCATTTTTTCTCAAATGTTGCTATTTTTTTCTCTGTATCGATGGCAACAAGATTGGTTTTAAATTCCCATTTAAAATCTCTGGCTTTAAATTGTTCAAAAATAGCCGTGTTATATTCAGGTACACCAAACATTTTATCGCCACTGGGAAGGAAAATGAGCTCTACTTTATCTCTAACACCTGCTTTGACTAATAAATCATGCACGATATACATAATTTTCTTAGGTGCACCACCACATTTAATAGGGGTGGCAGGATCGCTAAAGAGTGCTTGAAGTTTTTCAGCACCTTTATGTGCTTTTGCTTTGACAATCAATTCTTGGATACCTTTGTATGTATCAACCGCACCATCAGCAAAATAGATAGAATAAACCCCATTTTTACCTACTTTTTGTTTGACAACATCATTGGCACCATAAGAGGTAATCACACCTTCTAATCCTTTAATCGCAGCAAAATCCAGTACCAATCCTGTTGCTACAACCATATAGTCATAACCAATTTCTTGTCCACCCGATGTTTTAACCGTGTTACTTTTTGGATCAAAAGAGACAACACTCTCTTTAATCCACTTTACACCTTTTGGCATAAATTTTTCTGTTTCGTACTCAATGTCACTTTTTTGCCATACACCGCCAGCAATAAGCGTTTGCCCAGGTTGATACGAAACCGATTTTGGATTAGGCTCGATGATGGTTATATCTGGATTTGAAAGTCTACTGGTCAGCTTAGCTGCCGTAGCAACACCCGCTAAGCCTCCACCAACAATCAAAATTTTTCCCTTTGCATCTGATGCTGCGAGTGCATTTGTTGCTGTTGTCGTACTTGCAAGCACACTTGCGGCGACAGGAGAAACTGCTAAAAACTTCATCGCATCACGGCGTGACATCACACCTTCATGCTTTTCAATCTCATGAAGAATCTCTTCGATGATTTTGTCTGACTTCATTTGCCCATCCTTCTTTTTGGTATATTTCGTCATTCTACATATTAAAATATAAGATTTTCTTTATTTAGTAATATTATAGTTGATAATTTTAGTTATTTATAATATTCTAAAATTATCCCAATAATGTAACATTATTCGAAACCTATGCTTAAGTCTTTTTTTCATACAATTGTTTAAATTTTTTGATGAAAGTATTTTGTATGTTAAAAAAAGAAGTATTGATCTTTAGTGTCTTATTTTTGTTTCTTGCGTTAGGCATGCACATGACCCAGTGGCTAAGTCATCCTCTTGAACACCTCAAACATTTAGCAACGCATAAAATGCCTTATCATCCTTTACTCTACACGTTTTTGCTTTATCTTGTCATTGGAATTTTACGTGGCTTTTGGCTTATCGTAAGAAAAATTTTTAGCAAATCTTAATCCATGATAACTTGTGATTTGGGCTCCAATACCTTACGTATTGCCCAATTTGATTCTCTTACATGTAAACGTACACGCTGCTTTGAAAGAATTGTCCGCACGGCTAAAGATTTACACCTCACAGGGCGTATTAGCGAAGAGGCGCAAACGAATATTTTAAATGCACTTCACGAAGCTTCTACTCTTTTTGACTTTACACATGAACCAAATTTTTGTGTGACAACAGAAGCGATGCGTGTTGCTAGCAATGCAGATGAAGTTTTAGCGCTCATTAAAGAAGAATTTGGATTATCATTTCGTATTATTAGTGGAGAAGAAGAGGCATCGTACACGGCTTTAGCCATTGAATATGCCTTAAGACGAGAGGGATTAAATGATGATACCTATGCCCTTTTTGATTTAGGAGGAGGGTCAACAGAAATGACTTTGTGTTACCAAAATGCAAAGAAAAGTCAAAGCTTTCCTTTTGGTATTGTAACCACAGCTGAACGCTTTAAAGAACATTTAGATGAAAACATTGCATCACTTTTGTCAATGACCGATGCTTTTTTAAAAGAGCATCAAAATATCCATCAAACCTATAAACAACTTATCGCCACAGCAGGTACACCCACAACGGTTGCCGCTTTTTTACAAGGTTTAGACTATGAACATTATGAACCTGAAAAAATCAACGGAAAACATTTACATGTAAACGACTTTGATACAGCACTGAAAGAGCTTAGTGCTATGCCTTTACATGTAGCAGAACGTTACACAGGAACCAATCGTAGAGATTTGGTCATTGTTGGGATTATTTTAGTAAAAGGGATTATGAAAAAACTAGGATTTGAAAGTTGTATTGTTATGGATGATGGGTTGAGAGAAGGTGTGGCTATTTCAAATTGTAACAAAGCTGTGAGTTCTTAACAATTCTTAAGCAAAAGAGCCTTATTTAATCTTTATTTGTTATAATGTCCCACTTTTTTAGAGTAGCACTTTAAAAAACACTATTTTTGTAAAGGAGAGGTCATGGAGTTAAGCGGTTCCCAAATGGTCATAGAAGCACTACGCAAGGAGAATGTCAGCGTCGTCTTTGGCTATCCTGGTGGTGCTATTATGAATGTTTATGACGAAGTGTATAAACAAAACTATTTTAAACATATTTTAACCAGACACGAACAAGC
>CAYTVI010000037.1:0-19675 GCA_964441765.1 uncultured Sulfurospirillum sp. | reverse complement strand
GCATACGCCTTTTCAAGTTTCTCGTACAATGCCTTAATGGTAGGTGCATCATCGCCTTCTAAAAAAGAGAGCATCACCACGTTGTCTTCTTTGCCATTCCATGTTTTTTTATACGTGCCTTCTTTATAGCCGTGGTCTTGACGGAATTGGTTAAGCACATTTTTTGCCACATAGAATTTATACAAGATTTTTAAATTGACCCCACATTTTCGAGCCAATGCGAAATACTCACACAACAGCCCATCAAATAAATCTATCTCAAAACCTGTTGTTCCATGGATGATACTTTCAATGTCATTGATAAGCTCCATCGTATCAGCTTGTTGGTTGGAAGTTGGCTCTTTGGTAAAGGCTTCAAAACCTTGTACATCCAAAACATCATTGACCAATTTTTCAAGGTCACCTCTGCCGTTTGTCTTATAATCTTCCAATAACAAACTCATCACAAAATGCCAAATATCGACAATTTCAACCGTGACATTGTCCCAATCAGTATCGTGGTTGATGTTTTTCCAATGTTTCCAACTAAAGCTATCAATCAGCTCTGCACACTCCATATAGATACATCGCTTCCAATTAATCATGCGGTTATGTTTGGTGTATCCATTTTCCCAACCGATACCATTGGTCTCGTCGTTGAGTTTTTGTTGTAGTGAAAACATCTCTTCTAAATAATTTTTACTGTTCATCTGCGTCCTTCACTCTTTTAAAAGGATTTCATTATACTTTTTTGTCCCATAAAAGTCAAAAGAGACTCGCTTCCCATCCTATACCCTAGCTCAAAACACGCCATCATTTCACCAAAGGTAAACATCCCAAAATCGTTCAATAAAGGAGTACTAATGCAAAGGTCACTTTGTTCGATTTGTCGTTTGGAAGAGGCAAGAATGGAGAGAAATATAGCACGCTCAAGGATTGACGTTTTGGAAGAATGTTTTACATGTAAAGGAAAAAGATTCACGCTTACAATAGGATGCGAAAACTCCAAAAGAGGTTTTACAGGCAAGTTATCCATAAAGCCACCATCGACTAAAAGGTACTGCTCATACGCTATCGGGCGAAAAAGAGGAATGAGCGCTGAGCTTGCAATAGCCAGTTTGATGGTATCTCCACACGCAAAACGCACAATCTCTCCGCTGTGAATATCAACACAGGTCACAAAAGTCGGGATTTTCATCTGCTCTAGCGTTTCGATAGGGGCAATCTCTTTTAAGATAGACGCCTTTTCATCAATGCGCAAAAGCCCTTTACGAAAATAATTAAACATAAACACTTTTCTAAACGCATCACTCTTGAAAAGTCGTATCATATCAAAGGCACTTACCCCAGAGCCAACCCCCACCGCAATCACCGCGCCAATGCTTGTTCCTGAAACTGCTGCGATTTCAATGCCCAGTCGCTCACACGCCGCAATCACCCCTAGATGAAATGCTCCTCGTGCCGCACCGCCACCAAGGGCTAGAGAGATTTTCATCAATGCCCCAACCAGCGGATAATTTTAAACTCACCCTCGTACGTCTCCACAATCGCCGTACACGACTCAACCCAATCACCGCAATTTAAATAGACAATACCATCAATCTCTTTGTGTTCTGCTTTGTGTATATGCCCACAAATCACCCCATCATAATGATGACGTTTGGCATGTTCACTCAAGATAGCCTCAAAATCGGTGATAAAAGAGACCGAACTTTTCACATGGTCTTTGACATATTTTGAAAGTGACCAATGGCTTTGATAGCGGAGTTTCTTACGACACCACGCTAAAGCTTGATTTACATGTAAAAGTGCGTCATAGCCCACATCGCCCAAGATAGCAAGCCATCGTTTAGTCATCGTCACAGAGTCGAAAAAGTCCCCATGCGTGATGTAAAAACGCTCCTTCTTAAGGCTCACATACTCGCATGCATCCATCACTTGAACACGGTCTCCTAAACCAAGGGGTAAAAAAGAGCGTAAAAAGTCATCGTGATTGCCCGTGATATAATAGACGTTGGTTCCTTTTCGAGCTTTTCGCAGGATTTTTTGGATGACATCGGAGTGGGATTGTGCCCATTTGATTTTACGTTTAATCGCCCAACCATCGATGATGTCACCCACAAGATAGAGATTTTCACAACGGGTAAATTTGAAAAACTCTAATAACTCCTCCGCTTGCGAAAACCGTGTGCCCAAGTGAATGTCGGAGATAAAGATAGAACGAAAATGTATCGGCTCATCCTCTGGGGCAAACTGGTTTTTTGTCATTTTGATTTATCGCCATCTCCAAAAATTTCATCGGCAAAGTGCGAGAATTTACCCCTCACCGATTTATCAAGCTCAATCGCAAAAAGCGAAATATGGGGCTGTTCTTTTTTTGTCTGCTTTAATAAAGAGGTCAAACCGTTGTTAAAGCGATTTAGGTACATGTTGTCAATTTGGCGGTTTGAGCCGATGATGATGGCTTTACAGTTGTTATCAAGGCGCGATAAGATGAGCTGTGTGGTGTTATTGGAGCTGTTTTGCCACTCATCCATGATGACAATCGCATTGGAGAGTGTTCGCCCACGGGCTTCACCTGGCCAGAGTTTCTCGATGTTATACTTAGTAATCAAATCCGCCACTTTTTTTTCAATCGCCACTTGAGGCTCTTGCACATTTTCACGTTTTTTCATCTTCTTTTTCGCGATAAACTCCAAGGTATCATAAAGCGCCATATTGTAGATGCGAAACTTCTCATCATTGCCTGAAAGGTACCCAATATCCGCTCCCTTATCGACACTCTCGATGGAGTTGCGCACATAAACGATTTTCTCATAACTTCCTTTGCTCACCAAGCGCATTGCCGCAACAAACGCCATCAAGGTTTTCCCGCTTCCCGCCCTTGCATCAATCACATGAATATCGTACATGTTAGACAAGAGTGCTTTCATAAAGAACTTTTGTTTGAGGTTGATGGGTTTAACTTCCAATCCTCTAAAATCAAGCTCTTCATTGAGCATATGAATAAGCCCACCAGGAGAGATAATCGCATGGGCAGAGTTACCATCAGGACTGACAAACTCATAGCTGTAATTATCGCTCGTGTGCTCTGGGTCAATCTCACTAATGAGCTTTTTATCGAGCGTGTTAAACAATGAAGAATCAAGGCTAAATTGCTTCACAAACTCAAACTCAGGCACATCGCTTCTGTCTTCTCTTAAAGACTCCACCGTGACATTGTAAAAAAGCCCAAACATACGGGCATAAACATCTAAAGAAAGAAAAATAACTTTATAATCAGGATAGTATTCTTGCGCACCCGAAGCCACTTCGATGATGCGTTTGTCGTTGGATTCGTTGATAAATTGTGAGTCAATGTCCGAGGTGTAAAGCGTTTTAGAAAAAAGATGAATGCGTACCTCTTCACCATGGCGCATCTTTACCACACGAAAAGGCTCTTGTGTATCAACTTCTTCGACCTTGCACGAAGCGAGCATTCGCGCAAAACTACGTGCTTGGTAGCCAAGTTCTGTAAAATTCTTCTTAAAATCCTCAAGCTCTATGAGCACCGTCTCAGGAATAACAATGATGTTATTGCCACCATCACACAACTCTTTGATAAAATTGCTGTTGTGCAAGATAATGTTGGTATCGAGCACATATACTTTGTTTAACGACATCCCACTTCCTTTCTGAACAAGCGAATTGTAATGAAACATTATATCAACTTGGTAACAGAAGGACTGATTTTTTATTCATCACCCTACAGAAATCATGCTACAATTATCAAAGATTTTTACATGTAAAGGATAGAAGATGGCAACGCAATGGCGAGATAGTTTTTACATCGATAATGATAAAATAAATGCACAGCATAAAGAGTTGTTTCGCTTGGCAAATTTTGTTGAAAATCTCGATCCCCGCTCCACCACCAAACTAGAAATCAGCAATCTTTTCAAAGATTTTTTCACCTATATGGAAGAGCATTTTAGTGAAGAAGAGGCGTATATGGAAAGCATTGATTATCCTTTGCTTGAGCAACACCGCAAGCTACATCAAGATATTATTGACTCCATCGCCAATATCCTCAAACAAAAAAAGAGTATCGAAGAGCTTCAACAAGCAATGAAAGAAGCTTCTCATAAATGGCTTGTAGACCATATTATCAATAACGATTTGAAGATGGAAAAATGGCGCCTTGGCAATACCGTAACCTCTGCGGATATGAAGAAATTGCGTTAAGGTTTTATCACACTAAATCCCAACAACAACCAATCTTGCATCCCTCCTCGGTACCACAAAAGTTTCTCTTTTGGGTACCCCATCTTGATGAGTTTTTTAATCGCAAGCGGTGATTGCACACACCAAGCTCCATTGCAGAAAAAAAGCGCTGTTTTAGCCTTGCTAAAATCATACCCTTCCCCTACTTTTTCAAATCCAAGAAGACGCTTAAGCTTTTCAAAATCTTCAGGGAAATCTGCGTCATACTCGATTTCATCGTAAGGGATGTTGATAGCACTAGGGATGGTCATCTGCTCAAACCAATCGCGTTTACGTGAATCAACCAAAACATACTGATGCGCAAAGCGCCCTTGTTTGTTTTGAATAAAATCCAACACTTCCACCTCTCCCACCGTTAAAACGCCCTCTTCTATCACCATAGGTTGTACTTTTCCAAGAACGGTAACAACGCTTTTTTGGCACTCTTCGGGAACATTTTTCCCTGCATAATCACCACCAAAAACACTCCCAACATCAATCGCGACATTGATACACGATGCAGGAATATTTCGTTCTATCAAGACCTCTTGCTTCTGTCCGTTTAAACGTTCTTGTGTGGTTTTAACGCCTGTGAGTTGCAATATCATGGGATTTTGAGCCATCAGCGCAGAAGCAATAAGAGGTAGAAACGATGCAAAACGCATAGCAACTCCTTGTTATTTAAGATGCGCTTATTGTAGTCTTGAGAAAATTTAAAGGAGCGAAAGAAAATATGTTATACTTTTTTTCAAAGGATGTCACATGTTAGAAGAAGCCATCGTTACTTTTTTAAAAAAACATCATCTGCTCACACTGGCTACATGTAACGAAAATATGCCCTATTGTGCGAGTTGTTTTTACGCGTTTGATGAGAAGCATGCTACTTTTATCATTGCAACAGAGACTAAAACACGTCATGCCAAAGAAGCCCTTTACAATTCCCACGTCGCAGGAACAGTCGCACTAGAGACAAAAATCGTAGGGAAAATTCAAGGGGTACAATTTACTGGGCTTTTTAGAAAAGCTTCGAGAGAAGAAGAAAAAAGCTATCTTAAACGTTTTCCTTTTGCCATTGCGATGCAACCATCACTGTGGAGTATTGATATACACTATCTGAAATTTACAGACAACACCTTAGGGTTTGGCAAAAAATTGGAGTTTTTTCGCCCCAATTAATTGCCATTTTTTTACATGTAATGCTATAAATTAAGAGGTTTTTCAGAGCACGCTGCGGTAAAGACAACATCGGTTGAACTGTTGAGTGCTGTTTCGGTTGAGTCTTGCACCACACCAATTAAAAAGCCAATCGCCACCACTTGCATCGCAATCTGATCACTGATACCAAAAAGCCCACATGCCAAAGGAATGAGCAGTAAAGAACCTCCAGCAACCCCTGAAACACCAGCGGCTGCAATACTCGCCACCACACTTAAAAACAGCGCTGTTGGGATATCAACAGCAATGCCAAGCGTATGCACGGTTGCTAACGTTAAAATCGTAATCGTAATCGCAGCACCTGCCATATTGGTCGTTGCGCCCAAAGGAATAGAGACCGAATAGGTATCTTCTTCAATGCCCAATTTTTTGCACAATGCCATGTTCACAGGAATATTGGCAGCTGAACTGCGGGTAAAAAATGCGGTCACTCCACTATCTTTTAAACATCTAAATACCAAAGGATAAGGATTGGTGCGGGTTTTAAAATAGACAAGAAGAGGATTGAGAACTAAAGCAGAAAAGAGCATTGTGCCTACTAAAAGAATGAGTAACTGAGCATAGCCTAAAAGGGCAGAAAATCCTGTTTCTGCAAACGTCTCAGCCACCAGACCAAAAATACCAAATGGCGCTAAACGAATAATCCCTCGCACGATTTTTGTCATTGCTTCACTGGCATCTTTTAAGACCAATTTTGTTTGATTGCTGCTGTAATGAAGTGCGATACCTGCTGCCACAGCCCACGTTAAAACACCGATATAGTTTCCTTTGGCAAGTGCGTTGATAGGATTGTCAACCATATTGACCAACACTCCTTTAATCACCGCAACAACACTTTGAGGAGGGGCAACGCTAGCTTTTGCGGCATCGACGAGGACTAATGTCACAGGGAAAGCAAAACTAACCATCACTGCAATGAGTGCTGAGAGAAATGTACCTATAATGTAAAGATAAATAATGGGTTTAATATTGGTTTTGATACCTACCTCTTTGGTCGCAATCGCCGTAGAGACAAGCACTAAAACCAACACAGGAGCCACCGCTTTAAGTGCGCCAACAAACAGCGTTCCTAAAAGAGCGACACTCATCGCCAATTGACTTGAAACAAGAGCGACACTCACGCCCAACACCATCCCGATGAGAATTTGAAGAATCAAATTTCCCTCTTTATACCTTGCGACTAAACGCTCCATTGTGTTCCTTTTTGATGCTATGCATCCTATAAAAATGTCTTTAACTTTGGATTGATTAGAACAATCCAAAGTTATTGTAACATCTCAAAGTGACTTCAATGGGATGAAAAAGTGTTAGAGTTTAGATGTATCGAGTTTTAACGCTTCATTATCCATCACACCAATACCTTGCGATAAAACGGATGAAGCAATGGCGTGAGCTTCGTCTAAAGAGTGCATTTTAAATGTTCCGCACTGGTACGCATTGAGCTCAGGAATCTCTGATTCACTTTTTACATGTAAAACATCCTTCATCGCTTTTTCCCATGCTTTTACCACACGCTCTTCCTCAGGATTGCCGACCAAACTCATGTAAAATCCTGTACGGCATCCCATCGGTGAAATATCGATGATTTCAACGCCATCTCCATTAAGGTGCTCACGCATAAACCCTGCAAAAAGATGCTCTAGGGTATGAATCCCACGCTCTGGCAAAATTGCTTGATTGGGTTTACAAAAACGCAAATCAAAAACACTCAAATCATCACCCCTAGGTGTTTTCATCTTTTTAGCGATACGAACAGCGGGAGCTGGCATTTTGACGTGATCTACACAAAAACTATCCAGTAGTGGCATCGTTTCTCCTTTTTTGAGTGATTATACCGAAAAAAGTGATACAATATTTTTCGTTTCACCATTTTACATGTAAAGAGTTGGTATGAAAAAAATCGTTCTGCTTTTGGTAATGATAGGGCTTGCGTATACGTTTATACAGAGCCAAAATATTCTCAATATCTCCGCAGGTGTTGCTATCTTTCTCTTTGGAATGTTCTCCCTTGAAGAGGGATTTCGCTCGTTTGCGGGAGGACTGTTGGAGCGTGTTTTAAAAAAATTTACCGATAAACAGTACAAAAGTCTTCTTTTTGGAGCTATTGCGACAAGCATCATGCAATCAAGCTCCCTCGTCTCCATCATCTCCATCTCTTTTATCAGTGCAGGATTGATTGGATTAGGGCAAGGCATTGGCATCATCTTTGGTGCCAATATTGGAACAACGACGGGTGCATGGCTTATTGCAGGGCTTGGGTTGAAAGTTGACATTGCAACTTATGCGATGCCGATGCTCGTTTTTGGAACGATTTTGATGTTTCAAAGCGATAAAAAAACCAAAGGGATTGGCTATATCTTAGCAGGTCTTGGCTTTTTATTTTTAGGCATTGCCTATATGAAAGAGGGATTTGAAGCGTTTAAGGCAACCCTTGATTTGACGCAATTTGCAATTGGTGGGTTTAAAGGACTGCTTATTTTTACCCTTATCGGTATTCTTGCAACCATTATTATGCAATCCTCTCATGCCACGCTTGTTTTGATTATCACCGCTCTTGGTTCTGGGCAAATTACCTATGAAAACGCTTTAGCCCTTGCTATTGGCTCAAATATTGGTACTACCATCACTGCCGTGATAGGCTCACTCACCTCAGGACTAGAGGGCAAAAAACTTGCAGGGGCACATGTCATTTTTAATGTACTCACAGGTATTGTTGCCATCGTTCTTATCAACCCTTTTATGCTTTTGGTTGAGCATTCTGCACAATTTTTACATATTCCACACGATGACTATACTATTAAATTGGCTCTTTTTCACACCTATTTTAATCTCTTAGGTGTTGTATTGCTTTACCCATTTGTTGACGCTCTCGTTCTTCTTTTAGGGCGTATTTTTAAAGACAAACCCATTGAAGGAATGCAAGCAAAAGATGATGTTTATTTTATCACTGAGAGTGCGCTCGATTTTCCAACAACCGCCCATACGGTTTTAGTGAAAGAGACAAAGCATCTTTACCATAATGCGGTTGACATCATCGCACGAGGCTTGAGTGTGACGTATGAAGATATCAGCTCTGGTATGGAAATTGACGATATTCTTGCCTTACGTAACCATCCTCTACACGTTGATATGAATGTTGCTTATGAAAACCGTATTAAAGATATTTACGGAAAAACCATTAACTTTGCCATCCTTGCACAGGGGAAATTTGGCGAAGAGACCATTCGAGATATCATTCCTCTAAAAAATGCCAATATCAGTATTGCAGAAGCCTTTAAAGCGGCAAAACATATGCAAAAAAATATGATTTACTACCTCGAATCAGATAACGAATACATCAAAGCCGAATACAACCATATCCGAAAAAATCTCATTAAACTGTTGCGAAATATTCAACTTATTTTCAACACAAGCGAAGAAGATGTCGCGGTACTGCTTTTGAGTAAACTCAAACTTGATGCGCAAAAATATGACATCGCAGCTAATAAATCGCTTGACAACCTGATAAGAACCAACAAAATTACCTACGCTATGGCAACGTCACTGATGAACGATACCACATACGCTTATACCATTTCAAAAGAACTTACCGAAGTAGCCCATGCTTTATTTGTACACGAAGATAGCGAATTTAAAGAAGGACGAGAAGCGCTCTTGCTGAACGAAACAGAAGTCAATGACTTGACCAACAATCCCGACAAAAGGAAAAGTGCATGAGTGGATCAAAATTTCTTGCAAAAATGCAAGAGCTCTTTGGCTTTACACCCCAAACAGACGAATCTAAAAAAAAGGCCATTAAAGAGATTGTCACTAAGCTAAAGCTTAGGCGTATTGAGCTTAAAAAAGAGCTCAAAGAAGAGTGCGATGTTATCAAACGTGAAGCTTTAAAAGATAGTATCAAAATCATCAAACGTCAGATAAAAAAAGGAAAAGATATCTTAGATGCTTAAACTCCTTTTTCTTCTTTTCATCTTATTGTTTTCTGGATGCACTACGCACCAAGAAAAATTAGGAGAAGTGCTTCAATCACACGGTGCAACAACACTGCGTCGAGATTTTAAAAAAATCAGTGAGTACTTAGTCACCTATAAAGAAAAATTAGACCTCCGCAATCCCAAGGCCTTTAGTAAAGAATCATCGTATACCATTAAACAAGCCATTGTCCACACACACAATACCCTGCGCATTACACATGATGGAGTCACTCTTAAAACCTATGATGATTATCTACGCATTGCGTTTAGTAAAAATCCAAAAATTCCTGACCGTAATGACTTTTTAATCGTAGGTTTGCATAAACTCTTGTACGAGACCTATCAGATTGATAAGGGACACCAAATCACGACACTCACATATCAACAAGAAGCGTTTAAAAAGCTTTATTATTATCTTGAAGTGATAAAATGGAAAATACGCACCGCCAAAGATACGAATGATAATTTTCTTTTCATTACGTGGCAAAATAATTGGCAAATTGAACTTCATGAAAAGATGAAAAAAGGTATCAATCCGACATGGGAAGTGCTTGAGAATCTTCCTTCTATTAAAAATGGGAAAGAGAGCCTTTTTGACCACTCCAATCCAAACTTTGAAATTCTCTTAAATCACATGATTGCACATGTTAAAAACAGCGCACGCACGATTGGCGATGAACCTGTTGATATTGGACTAAACGCTATGATTTCTCTGGTTCTTTTTTTATAATCCTTGATATAACTCAATCTTTTCTCTCTTTTTTTTAACTATAATGCAACAAAACTTTTAAGGAGAAATCACATGGAAATCAATGGTATTCAAATCTGTAACGTTTGTATGCGTGATAGCAAAGAAGCAGAAGGAACGGTATTTATTAAAGCAATGAAAAATGGTGAAGACATTCACGTGTGCACAGGCTGTATTCCTCACATCATCCACGGAAGCGGTGATGTTGTAAAATCAAATGCAGTGATTGAAGCAGAATTTAAAAACTAATACACGCTTTACATGTAAGGCTTAAAGCCTTACATGTAAAAACTTTTTATTTTGTCGCTTGCTCAAAACGAGCATTGACCTCATTCCAATTCACAACACTCCACCAATTTTTAAGATAATCTCCACGCTTGTTCTGATACTTTAAATAATAGGCATGCTCCCACACGTCTACTGCTAAAATAGGAGTTCCTTTAACCTCAGCAATATCCATCAAAGGGTTATCTTGGTTTGCAGTTGATGTGATAAGGAGTTTTTTATCAGCTCCCACAATCACCCATGCCCAACCTGAGCCAAAGCGCGTAGCACCTGCTTTTTCAAATGCCTCTTTCATCTTCTCTAAACTTCCAAAATCACGCTCAATCGCTTTAAGAAGTAAGGCTGAGGGGGCACCTGTTTTACCTACAGGAGCCATGAGTTTCCAAAAAAGGTCATGGTTATAGTGTCCACCGCCATTATTGCGAACGGCTGGATTGTACTTTGACATAGTTGCCATGATTTTTTCTAAACTCAAAGAGGAAAGTTCTGGATAGGTCTGAACTTGCGCGTTAAGATTCGTAACGTAAGCTTGGTGATGTTTTGTATGGTGAATCTGCATAGTCTCTTTATCAATAGCAGGTTCAAGCGCATCAACCGCATAGGGCAAAGCAGGCAGCGTGAATGAATTTGCCATTGCAAACGGAACAATCACCCATGAGAGAAAAAACGCCATAATCGCATGGCGAGACATTCGTGTTCTAAGCATAAGAGCCTCCTAAAAATAGTGATAATTGCACATTAAAATATCATTAAAACGTCACAATTTCAGTACTATTCTATAGAGAGTCGTATTAAAAAAGGCTTACAATAAAAGAGTAAAAAGGGGTACCAGAAGAGTGTACCTCTTCTGGTATAAAGGTAGGATTTTATCCTTCTAGTTCATTGGAGAAATCAGCATCAGCTAATCGTTTAAGCTGTCGCCATCTGCGTTGTGCATCTTTTTTATTGTGATCAAAGAGTGCTTGTGCATGCTCTGGATTTGATTTTTTCAAAGAAACATAACGAACTTCATTCATTAAGAACTCATCATACAATGACCAATCAGGCTCTTTTCCTGTAATTTTAATCGGATTTTTGCCCTCAGCTTCTAAACGTGGGTCGTAGGTATAAATTGGCCAGTAACCACATTTTGTTGCTAACTCACCTTGGTTACCTGATTTGCCCATACCACCTTTAATTCCGTGTGCAATACATGGAGAATAAGCGATGATGAGTGACACCCCAGGATACGCTTCAGCGGCTTCAAACGCTTTAATGGTCTGGGCTGCAGAGGCATTTGAGTTAATTTGTGCCACAAAAACATTACCGTATGTCATTGCGATATAACCCAAATCTTTTTTCTGAACTGGCTTACCTGCTGCAGTAAACTGTGCAATCGAGCCTGTACGTGAAGATTTTGAGCTTTGTCCACCAGTGTTTGAATAAACCTCAGTATCAAGCACTAAGATATTAACATCTTCACCACTCGCGATAACATGGTCAAGTCCACCGTAACCAATATCATACGCCCAGCCATCTCCACCAAAAATCCATTGTGATTTTTTCGCAAGGTATTGTTTTAAACCAAGAAGAGTTTCCGCACCAGGTGCTGTTGGATTTGCTTCGAGTTGTGGAACTAAAAGGTCTCTAATTTGCGCACTTTTTTCTCTATCATCTCTGTGCTCAATCCAATCTTTGTAAAGTGCAGCAAGTGCATTTGGTGCACTCTCTAATGAAGCTTCCATAATCGACTGAATTCTATGACGAATGGTTTCATTCGCTACATGCATACCCAAACCAAACTCAGCATTGTCTTCAAACAATGAGTTTGCCCATGCAGGACCATGTCCTTTATCATTTTTGCGGTACGGCGTAGAAGGAGCTGAACCACCATAAATAGATGAACATCCTGTTGCATTAGCAATCATCATGCTCTCACCAAACAAACGTGTCGCAAGGGTAATATATGGCGTTTCACCACAACCTGGACATGCTGCGTGGAATTCAAAGAGTGGTTTGGCAAATTGTGAACCTTTGACATTGCTTTTGCCTAAGATGTCATCTTTATAGGTTACTTTTTTGAATAAGTAATCTGCATTGACTTGCTCTCCAGCCTCTAGGCTTTCTTGAAGTGGAACCATAACCAATGATTTTTCTTTGGTAGGACATGCTTCAACACACAAATCACAACCTGTACAATCAAGTGCAGAGACTTGGATTTTGTATTTTAAGCCTTTAAGCTCTTTACCTTTAGCTTCAATAGCGTGTGTTTTAACACCCTCAGGAGCCGCTGCAAATTCTGCATCGTTGATGAGGAACGGTCGGATAACTGCATGTGGGCACACAAAGGCACATTGATTACATTGAATACAATTTTCTTCAATCCATTTAGGTACGGTTACGCCAATGCCTCTTTTTTCATATTCTGTTGTACCATGCTCAAACGTACCATCTTCATAACCCTTAAAGACAGAAACAGGTAGTTTATCCCCACGTGCCGCATTAACAGGTTTTGCGATTTTTTCAACAAAGGTTGTGCCTTCGTATTTAATCTCTTCGACTTTAACATCATCTGCAAGATTTGCCCATGATGGATCAACATCAACCTTAATCAAACCATTAGCACCTACATCAATCGCTTTGTAGTTAAGTTCAACGATTTGCTCACCTTTTTTATGGTAAGACTTATACGCTTGTTTCTTCATAAACGCTTGTGCTTCTTCAAAATTGATAATCTCGGCAAGTTTAAAGAAAGCTGATTGCATAATCGTATTGCTTCTATTTCCCAAACCAATGTCACGCGCAAGTTTGGTTGCATTGATAATATAGAAGTTAGCTTTACGTGCTGCTAGGATTTTTTTAACTTTGTTAGGAATTCTCTTAACCGTCTCTTCTGCATCCCAAATAGAGTTAAGAAGGAATGTTCCGTTCTCTCTGATACCATCCACAACATCATACAATTCAAGGTATGCTGCTACAGAACAGGCGACAAAGTGTGGGTTGGAAACAAGATAGGTTGAGCGAATTGGTTTTTTACCAAAACGAAGGTGTGAACGCGTAAATCCGCCTGATTTTTTAGAGTCATACGCAAAGTATGCTTGAGCGTACATATCTGTCTCATCACCGATGATTTTAATAGAGCTTTTATTTGCACCAACCGTACCATCAGCGCCTAGTCCATAAAATAAACACTCTTTAGTTTCAGCATCACCAAGGCTCATTTTTTTACCTACTGGTAAAGATTTGAAGGTCACATCATCTTCAATACCGACAGTGAAGTCGTTTTTAGGATCTTCAAGTTTGAGGTTTTCAAAAACAGCCAACATTTGTGCGGGATCAACGTCTTTAGAAGAAAGACCATAACGACCACCCACAATAATAGGAGCATTTTTGTGTCCATAAAACGCGGCTCTCATATCAAGATACAATGGCTCACCAATTGAACCTGACTCTTTTGTTCTATCTAAAACACAAATCTTTTTAACAGAATCTGGCATAACAGCCATCAAATATTTGATACTAAATGGACGATAAAGGTGTGGGGTAATCAAACCTACTTTTTCACCTTGTGCATTTAAATAATCAATTGTCTCTTTTAAACATTCTGTGACTGAACCCATCGCAACAACAACTCTATCAGCATCTGCCGCACCATAATAGGTGAAAGGTTTGTAATCACGTCCAGTCACTTTTGAGATTTCTGCCATATACTCTGCTACGATATCAGGTAGTGCATCGTAAAATTTATTTTGAGCTTCTCTTCCTTGGAAGTAGATATCATCATTTTGTGCCGTACCTCTTGTTTTTGGAGACTCTGGGTTAAGCGCTTCATCTCTGAATTTTTGAAGTGCTTCTTTGTCTAACAGTCTATCAAATACAGCATAATCCATCACTTCAATTTTTTGAATCTCATGGGATGTTCTAAAGCCATCAAAGAAATGCATAAATGGAACACGTCCTTTAATCGCACACAAATGCGCAACACCCGCTAAGTCCATAACTTGCTGAACAGAACCAGATGAGAGCATCGCAAAGCCTGTTTGGCGTGCCGCATAAACGTCTTGATGGTCGCCAAAAATCGAAAGTGCATGGGTTGCAAGTGTTCTAGCACTTACATGAATAACGCCAGGAAGTAATTGCCCTGCAATTTTATACATATTTGGGATTTTTAGTAACAAACCTTGTGATGCTGTATAGGTTGTTGTCAGTGCTCCTGCTTGCAATGAGCCATGAACCGTACCTGCGGCACCGCCTTCACTTTGCATCTCAACCACTTTAACAGGCATTCCAAATAAGTTCTTTTTACCTTGACTTGCCCAGATGTCAGTGAAGTCTGCCATAGGCGATGAAGGCGTAATTGGGTAGATACCAGCAACCTCGGTAAACGCATACGACGCATACGCAGCCGCTTCGTTACCATCCATAGTTTTCATGACTTTAGCCATTAAATTCCCCTTATTTAATTTTTTACAATTATGCTTTACTGATGACATTTCTATTCTACTTGGGATTCTCTTAATAACTCATAAACGAAATGTTAAAGGAAGTTATTTAATAAGAATTTAACCAAATCCAATGTGAAGAATCATAGTGGAAAAATATGATAATCACATAACAACTTCCAAAGAGTGGATTAAAGCTCCATAATGTGCTTAATGGCATCATGCGTATCATTGACAACACAAGAAGTATGCTTTTGCAAATCGGCTTTATCCCCATAGCCACATAAGACCCCTACGCTATAAATCCCCGCTTCTTTGGCACTGATTAAATCCAAAATCGTATCACCAATCATCCACGTTTGTTTAGGATTTGCCCCAAGCTGATGCAGGGCTTTTAAAATAGGTTCAGGATGAGGCTTAGGGTTAGTCACCGATTCTCGCCCAATCAACACTTTAAAATGATGTATCACCCCTAAATGTTCCAAAAGCTCTTCGGAATAACGTGCAGTTTTGGTCGTAACCACACCTAAGGTCGCTATTTTAGAAGCTTGTTTGAGTGCCTCTTTTGCCAAAGGTAAAAGAGTGGTTTTAGGACGTGAAACCAATCGATAATGCCCTTTATACGCCGCCACATAATCGTCTGCTTCTAAAGCATGAATACCTAACATCATGAACATCGTATCTAAAGGATAGCCTATGAGTTTTTTAATCTCTTTCTCTTCTGGCATTTTTCGCCCAAATGTCTCATACGCCACACTAAAGCTCTCTAAAATTGCCTCCGTTGAATCAATCAACGTTCCATCCAAATCAAATAAAATTGTCTTCATGCTTACGTTATCCATTACTGTTATGAAGAATTGCTCTAATCTCATCAACTCTTTGCTTGATATCTTGCTCACCTACGATTTCTGTCACCAAAGCAATGATGCGAGCTCCTCTTTTTTTCACTTCTTTAAGGTTATGCTTTTTAATACCACCAATCGCAACAAAGGGAAGTGAACAGTTTTGTGAAACATACTCTAAATAATCAAAACCCACAGGGGCACAGACATCTTTTTTTGTCTGTGTCGCAAAAATAGGACCTACTCCAATATAATCAACAACGCCTAACGCTTCTGCACTTTGTGCTTCTTGAGGAGAGTGGGTTGATAAGCCTAAAATCATCTCTTCACCAATGAGTTTTCGCACTTCCAAAGGAGGCAAATCATTTTGCCCAATATGAACACCATCGGCTTGAACAATTATCGCCAAATCAATATGGTCATTGACAATAAATGTCGCGTCGGCATCAAGAGTCATTTTGCGAATTGCTAAACACTCTTGATACATCACATCCATTTTTTTATCTTTTTCTCGGTACTGAATCACTTTAACACCCGCATCTAACATCTGCCTAACAACTTCAAGATTACTTCGTCCCAAAGAAAACTCTTCTGCTGTAATGCCATAAATATCGGTTGTTAAAAAATGCTTCATCAAAGGTTTGTGTGCCATTATTTTTCCTTTATTAAAATGCTTGCCAATCTTTATAGACCGGCTGATACCCCTGTTTGTAGAGCATCTGAGCCATCTCTTCCACACTGCGTTCATCAGAAATTTCAAATTGTCCAACACTCTCTTCTTTCGAGTGTCCTCCCACGGCAGTGGTGGAACCTGCTGACATTTTTGTGACACCTAATCTCACACATTTATCCCGAAGGTGCGCACTCTCTCGTGTGGAAAGCGTTATGCCACTTCGGTGCATAAACAGTCGAAATGCCACCATATACTGCACTAAATTTTTGTCATTCACTTCAACACGAGGCATAAAACCTCCTAGCTGTGGACGAATACGCGGAGGAGAGATACTCACTTCCAATTCAGGATAGCATGTTTGCAAATAATCGGCATGCATTCCAACAAAAAATGCCTCTTTTCGCCAATCGCTTAAACCCATCAAGGCTCCAATATTGACTGAACGCATCCCTGCTTTTGCTGCTTTTTCTGGAGCGTCAAGGCGAAAATGGTAATCTCGTTTTGGTCCATGAAGATGAAGTTGTTCATAAATAGTCTCATCATAAACCTCTTGATACAAGGTCAACCCATCCACTCCAGCATCGACAAGTTCAGCGTATTGCGACTCTTCCAATGCATAGATTTCAATACTAATCGAGGTAAAATAGTTTTTCAAGACCCTCACACATGCCTTGATATACTCAACTGATGAGTGTTTAGTAGAATCTCCTGTCAAAATCAAAATATGTTTTAATCCTGTTGCAGCGATGAGTTTTGCTTCGGCTTCTACCTCAGCTAAAGAGAGTTTTGTACGAGGCAGTTCATTGTCAACGCGAAATCCACAATAAACGCACTTATTAATACAATAATTGGCAAGATACATAGGCGTATACAATAAAATCGTTTTCCCAAAATGTTGCTGTGTGATTTTATGTGCTTTTTGTGCCATCACTTCAAGATAGGATTCTGCTTTGGGGGAGAGTAAGACTAAAAAATCATTCAGCCCAAGTCTTTCTTTGTGTAAAACTCTTTGCACATCTGCATCACTGACTCTTTCAAAAAATACTGAAAAGTCGAAGCTTTGATAATCAGCCAGTTGGTCATAAAAAGAGGTTTCTGTTTTATTCATGCAAAAAACCCGTCAAAGGCGAAGATGCTTGGGCATACGTTTGAACACCACCAATCCCTGCAAGATACGCCTCTCTGCCTGCTTGAACAGCACAGCCAAATGCATATGCCATTTTTAAAGGATCTCCCGCGGTTGCAATCGCGGTATTAACGAGCACGGCCGCCGCACCCATTTCCATCGCTTCCGCCGCTTCAGAGGGTCTTCCTATGCCTGCATCGACAATAATAGGAAGGTTTATCTCTTCGATTAAGATCCGTACTAACTCCTTAGTTTGAATACCTCGGTTACTTCCAATGGGAGAGCCTAGTGGCATTATCGCCACAGCTCCTGCATCGACCATACGTTTTGCCGCCATCAAATCAGGACTCATATAGGGAAAAACACAAAAGCCCTCTTTGGAGAGAATTTCAGTTGCTTTAATGGTTTCTTGATTATCGGGCATTAAATACCTATTATCCGAAATAACCTCGATTTTAATCCAATCACCACATCCTGAAGCCCGAGCTAAACGTGCTATACGTACAGCTTCTTCAGCGGTTCTTGCGCCTGAAGTGTTAGGCATTAAAATCATCTCTTTGGGAATGTGAGAAATAATATTTTCTTCATTAGCTTGCATATCAATACGTCTTAATGCCACCGTAATTACTTGTGCGCACGAAGCCTCAACAAGACTTGGAATCATCTGATTGGAAGCGTATTTTCCACTCCCTAAAAAAAGTCGACTCTTTAGTGTGTGTCCACCGATGATGAATGAATCGTTCATTTATTTTCCTCCACCTACAAATGTGACAATTTCGAGATTATCTCCCTCACACAGCGTGATTGTGTTCCATACCTCTTTTTTTACAATCGTGTAATTATATTCGATAGCAATGGTAAGAGGATTTATCCCTTTTTCACGGATAAACGCTTCCAAGGTCATCTCTTTTTCAAGCTGAAGTTGCTCAGCGTTAACGACTATTTGCACACTTATTCCTTTAGAATTCAAGGTTTATATACGCAGTAAAAGAGTTATTAATCACAAATATTTTTAACCCTATTTTTACATGTAAGGGGGTATTATAATCAAATGTTTATTAAACAAGGATAGCCCATGACAAGGAAAATTGCTCTTCTCATCTTACCTTTAGCGCTTTGTGCGAACTGGCAAAACACCCTCAATACCCTCACTAATTCTTCCACCACCGCGGTGCAAAGTAGCTCAACAAAAAGCGATGGCATCAACCAAGACTATGCTTCAAAGGGACTCAAAGAAGCACTTGGCATGGGGGTCAATCAAGCGGTTTCTCTTTTAGGTAAACAAGATGGCTTTTTAAATAATAGTGCAGTTAAAATCCCTCTTCCTAGCACGCTAAAAACTGTTGCATCGGCTGCGGAAAAGATGGGTGGAAAAGCCTATGTGGATGATTTTGTGCACACAATGAACACCGCTGCATCTAAAGCGGTTCCTAAAACAGCTTCTATCTTGGGGGATGCACTTAGTTCTATGAGCATCGAAGATGCAAAAAGTATTATCAATGGTAAAGAAAATGCGGCAACGGATTATTTTAAATCTAAAACAGGAGATAAACTCTTAACCGCCATTATGCCGATCATCAAAGAGAGTGCTTCACAAAGCAACGTGATGTCTTCGTATAAAACACTGAGTGGTTTCACAAAAAGCAATGAAGGTGTTGGCAAAGAAGCAACCGCTCTTTTAGGACAAGCTTCAGGGATTGCTAAAAATTTTGGAATGCAAGATGCGCTTCCTAAAGAGGATGAAGATATCGAAAGCTATATTGCACGAAAAACGCTGGATGGACTTTTTTATATGATAGGACAAAAAGAAAAAGCACTTAGGGACAACCCTCTGAGCAGTGGTAGTAAAATTATTGGGGATATTTTTAAAAAATAACAGAAGCCTTTAAAAGGCTTCTGTATTAAAATCTACTTTGTAAATTTCGCGTCAACGCGTCTGTTTTCAGCACGACCTGCGTCAGTGTCATTGGTGCTGATAGGTTTACTCTCACCATAAGCTTCTGTTGTGATTTTAGCATTTGGTATACCAAGGTCTGATAAAGCTTTTGCAACAGCTTTTGCACGCTTATCTGATAACTTTTGGTTATATGCATCACTTCCTTTAGAATCAGTATGCCCTTCAAGAACGACACTGTAACCGCTATTTTGTTTCATAAAATCAGCTACTTTT
>CAYTVI010000036.1:0-20729 GCA_964441765.1 uncultured Sulfurospirillum sp. | reverse complement strand
CCATCTAGCAAATCGGGTGCATCTAAAAAATCATGCACTTGCCAAATCTCTACAGGCTCACTTTTGCCTTTGACGGTGACCAAATCTAAAAAGCGCAAGATGTATTCACCTTTAAGCTGTGCTTTGGTGAAGTGGGAGATATTGAGTTTTGAGTTGTAGTACTTGCAGAGGGATTCTAGTCTAGAGCCTAGATTGATAGGATCGCCAATGACAGTGTAATCACTTCTACCACTAGAGCCCATCTCTCCCACAATCGCTACACCTGTGTTTAAGCCAATACCGATGTCTATGACAGGAACCCCTTTTTTATCTGCCATTTTGACAACACTTTCAAATTCAGGATTTTGACGAATCGAAGCATTAAGTTCTTTGAGGCGGTGGAGTTGTTCTAGTGAAGCACTCACAGCTTTGTCCGCATGGTTTTCCACATCGGTGGGAGCGTTCCAATATGCCATAATGGCATCCCCGATAAATTTGTCAACCGTTCCGCCACTTTTGATGATAATCTCTGTCATAGGGTCCATATAGGTGTTCATCAACGCAATGAGCTTTTTAGGATTTCCCATCGCTTCTGAGATATTGGTGAAATTGCGCACATCAGAGAAAAAGACAGTAATCTCGCGCTCTTTTCCCTCCAAAACATCACCTTCACTTGAGAGAATGTCATTCATAACCGCAGGGCTTACTTTGCTAGCAAACTTTCCTTTAATCATCTCTTTTTGTTTGATTTCTAAAAAATAGTTAATCGCTTGTCCTAGAACAAAGAGTACATTGAGTGCGAAAAGAACCAAAATGGTGTTCAGTAAAATACCTTCGTAAACCATAAGGTAGTAATGTGTTCCTATGACACTTGCATTTAAAATAACAAGGATAGCAAAGCTAGCAAGTGCACTGGGGACAAGAAGGAGAGCAAAGGTGATAAGAACAATCAAACCAATACTTAAAAGATCAACACCCACCGCCCAAATGGGCTTTGAGATAAACTCTTTATTCAAGATGTTATCAAGGGCGTTTGCATGGACTTCAACCCCTGCATACACACTATCAAACGGGGTACTTCGCAAATCCAGCAAGCCCGCCGCTGATGTTCCAAGAAGGGCAATTTTTCCTTCTACATGTAAAGCATCCACACGTTTATAATAAATATCCGATGCGGAGATGTAACGGTAGCTGTTTTGAGGTCCTCTGTAGTTCACTAACATACGTCCATAAAAATCTGTAGGAATGGCAAGCTCACCTAAGAGGATTTGGCTAATGCCTCTTTCATCGTATTGAAGGGTTATTTTGGTTTGCTCTAGCACCAAGCGCATCATTTCTAAGCTCAATGAGGGGTAAATAACGCCGTTGTACTCCATAACCAAAGGAATACTTCGCACAATCCCATCGCTATCTGGAACGGTGTTAAAATAGCCATTGGAATAAGCATTTTTTTGAATTTGAGAGACATTTAAAATAGCCCGATGAGGTTTGATAAGGTAAGAGTTCTCAGGCTTGTTTTGCTCGATAATCACGGCGCTGGATTTAGGGCGACCCTCTGGTGCGATGCCATCATCATTCAGTGCAAAAACATACCCCACAATGGTAGGTGTTTGGGCAATAGTATCGCCTAAAACATCGTCATAATCAATCACATCATCCGATTTTAATCCCATCTTTTGAAACACTTTTTTAGGAGAGCTGTTATCGGGTTCTGCAAAAACAACGTCAAGCCCTACAATGCCCACACCATACTCGCTCAAATTTTGAAGTAAATGGGCAACTTTATCCCTGCTCCAAGGCCATTGCCCTAGCTCTTTGAGACTTTTTTCATCAATGTCAATGATGATGATGTTTTCATTGCCTTTGATTTCGCCTCTGGCTTTGAACATCAAATCTTTGATTTTATACTCAAAGGGAAGGAAGATATCTGAAAATTTGAGATAGCCCGTAATGGAACTTACGCTAACAATAAGGGCAAGTAATAGTTGGGCTAAACTCTTTTTCATGCTTTAAAATGTTCTCATATACGAAAGGGTTGTTACATTTTTCGTGTAATCATTTAAGGCATTATTGGAACCGTGGTCTGTATAGGTATATCCAAGTGTGAGAGAAGATTCTTTATCTATCTCATAGCTTAAATTAATTGAGTAATAGTTTTCTTTATCTTTGCGCTTTAAATTAAAAAAAGCATCAAACTCTTTATATGCAATATCTTTATAGGTGTATCCTAGTGTCCCTTTTATCCCTTTGAAAACTTCTTTGGAAAGTTCGACACGATAACTCCATTCATCTAAGGAAACGCCGTATTGTGTAGCAGCTTTATCACGTTCATTTTCATCTTGGTAGGCGATATATGCAGAAAACAACCAAGGGTCATCCCCAAAAGATTGTTTAAATCCTAGTGTATAGACTAAAGCATCGGAATCGCTTGTACTAGTGCTATCTTCATTGATATTACGTTTTTTGGAGATATCTGCTTCCACTAAGAGTGTTGGAGAGATGATTTTTTTCACATTGATGGCAAATCCGCTTGTATTAAGGTATTCCTCGGAAGCCAAACGAATATTTTCATGAGAAGCTAAAAATGAAATTTTGTAAGTATCAATAGTATAGCTAGGACCTGTAGCAAAGCTAAAGAGTAAAAGGTCTTTATCGGAATATTGGGTGAGATTTTTATTATAGGCTAAAAAGTTACTTTCCCATGCCCATGAACCTTTTTCTCCCATATCATATGTGTGATTAAGGAGAAGAACTTGAGATAAACCTGCACTATTGCGTCGGTCATTGCCTGGTAAATTGACAAGCCCTAAGAGATTTTGTGTTACGCCTCGACCAACATCATTGGCAATATTGGTATCATAGTCCCACGCAAGAATTAAAGCCCCGCCAAAAGTGTGTTTTTCTCTTTGCTGTTCAATCGCTCGTTTAAAGTTATGAACTGTTTCTTGAACATTTTGAGGGAGTTGTTCTTGTAGCACACTATCAAGTTCCGCTTGTGCAAGTTCGTACTGTTTCGTCTCGAAATAGAGCCTTGCTAGTTCTAAACGTGTGCGCGTATGCGTTGGGTTAAGCATCAAGACCCTATCAAAAGCGACCATGGCATCATCATATTTTTTGAGTTCCAAAGCAGAACGACCAAGGTAAAAGTTGACCTCTGCATTTTCTGGTGCACTTTCAACCAGTGTGTAAAAAAGCTGATAAGCATTAGCATATTCTTGTGCGTTGTATGCTTTCATCGCAGTATCAAAAGAGGTACGAAAATGCTCTAATGTTGCACCAAAGCTAAGAGAGCTTAAAAGTAGCCAACCAAACGTTATATGTAAAAGTGATTTAATTGTTTTCATAGGGTTTTCTATCCTTATCGTGTGGCTTTAAATGAACCAACGGCTTTATTGGCATTGGTATTCACAAGGTTAAATGTTCCTGCAACACTGTTTGCTGCTGGACCATAAAATTTACCATTAAGATTGCCCGTTGTACCTGAGTCGCTAATGGCTGATGTAAAGCCATTGGTTGTCAAACTTCCAGACATCGCAGTGTTCCACGTTGTATCAAGAGAATCTTGGAATGCGATGTTGCCTGTAAATGAAGAGCTTCCAAAATTAAAAGTGAACTGCGCATTGTTAGCAGCATTGTTTTTAATATGTCCAATTTCGCAGTAGTCATTTATGACGCTACCGATAACGTGTCCTGCATAGGAATAGGTTGTTGCATTTGAGATAAGAGAGCTAATAACACTGGTTGGTGTTTGAACACCAGCAACCCATGTGCTAAAAGGAGTTGTTGTGGTTGAAAGATGCGGGTTGGTACTGGTTTGAATAGAATGTGAACCCCAATATCCCCATGAAACATAATCTTCACTTGCGGAATCAAATGAAATTGCCATCAAATAGTCTTTCATCAGCTTTGTATTCTCATACGTGACGGTAGAAAGTGTTGCAAAATAATCATCATGGATATAAGCAGATTCTGTATTGGCTATTGTTAAGTCACTTGAGCTGACACTGACCGTGCCAGCACTTTTATTAAGTGTTATGGTTAAGTCATTCGTAAAAGAAGCGGCAGAGTCACTTAAATATTGGCTTGCCATCATCCCTGTTAACACTTGGCTATTTGCGTAACTATCTGTTGGAGTATAATTTTGTGAAATATTCCTTAAGGCAATGCCGGCAGCGAGAGAATTTTGTTGAATATATTCGTAATTGACTTCATCAAAATCAGTCGAAATACCTGTAGAAGTTCCTGAAAAAGCCAGTGCTTGATAGTGACTACCATAAAGAGAGCCATCAAGCTCAGCATACCCTATGTACTCAATCGTCGGAAATTCAGCAGGTGCAAATGTATTCAAAGAGTACGCTGTAGCATACTCCGAAAGGGTAAAAGAGGCATTGTTAAATATCTTGCCCATACCGATGCTCACGCCATCTTCACCGAGCCATAGAGTAAGGATTTTTTTATTGTTTAAATTAGCAACAATAGCGGTTTTTTCAGAGTAGTCACTGTGTGCAATTCCAGAAACACGCTCACTGGTACCTTCAAATAAGCCATCAACGGTGTCAAAGAAAAAAAGTCCAGAAGAAGGGATGGTGGGCGACATAGACCCAGCGATAACAACCTCTTCGTATCGTGGTGACATATAGTTATCAAAAGAGCCTTTGGTAATTTTTGATATAGCAATCTCTCTATAATCATAGTCATACCAAAGTGTCTGTTGTGCTCCTGAAATAGTGAGTGAAGTTCCGTTGACCTTAATCGTAAAATCACCAATAGCAACAGGGTCTATTTTTTTGAAAGTTGTTCCAGTGAGAATTTCATCGTACGTATTTGTTGCCATCGTTACGGTTCTACTAAAGGTATCCAATGGAGCAGTAACAGTGAAAAGATTATCGGCATATGTATAAGAGATGGTGTCAGTTAAACTGTATTGGAAAACTACTTCATAAGGTTCAAAACTAGTTGCAGAGTATAGTGATGAATAAAAACCTGTGTATATTTTATTGTAATTGGTTTCATCTGCTGTTGTTTTGACTTTTTCAAAAAGTTTGTCATCATTCGCTTTAGTTGTAGCTTTAGTCGCTACCGTTGTTACGGTAGTGGCAGGTTCTTGTGTTTGAGTTTCTGCTTGTGCAGGGCTATCGCTGCTTCCACCACCTTGGTCATTTTCTCCTCCACCAGAATTATTTCCGCCGATGGTTCCATCAGCTTCTCCTGGCTTCATATCTCTTGGAGGGGTTGGGTCTTTACCTGGAGTTACAAAGGTGATTTTACCGGCAGGTACGAGGATGAAATTTTGACTACCGAGTGTTCTGACCGCTATAAGTCCGCTAGTACAGCCAATCGCGTCTCCATTAGCGGAAGTTCTACCTGTAACAATTGTTCCTCTAATGCCAATCGTCGCTGTTTTTGTCTCCAAAGTAAAATTATCAGGAGCCGTTTTACCGATTTGCCCTGTGATAGTTTTGAAAGTACCTTGGTTGAATTTGAATTTTGCTTTTGGATTGGCGGTATCGTTAAGATACTCTTCAATTTTAAATTCGCTTTCGCTACCTAGTGTGATAACGGTTTTGTCTTCAAACATGAGTTGCACTTGTGCGTCTTTTGAAGTTTTGATGGTGTCTTTTTCTTCTAGCAAAGTACCATTTTGAAGTGCTAGTTTTTGCACGCCACGTTCCAAAGTAGCTTCGCCTTTAAGAAGCGCTACTTTACCTACACCTGCCCACAGTGTGGTGCTTAGGAGTATCAAACTCATCAGCAAAAATCGTAAAAGCGACATGAGAATTCCCCTTAATTTAGGATAAAATACCATTATATGAAAAGGAGTCTTAAAGTAAGATTTTAGTGACAAATGTCATTTTTTTATCCGCTTTACATGTAACCAATTCGTCTCTTTAATAGAAAGAAAAGTATAATTTTTGAAAAAATTTGGACAGTAAAAAAGATGATGCTCGAATGTGTGAAAGAGTTTTCTAGGCATGCGCATACCTATGATGCAAATACCCCTGTGCAACAAGACGTTGCGCGATATTTACTCTCAAAACTTGATTCAAAACCTAAAACAATTTTAGATTTGGGATGTGGTAGTGGTGCTATTTTTCGAGCTATTGATTGGGACATTAGTGCATTTACAGGTGTTGATAGTTCGTGTGAAATGTGTAAGCGGCATCCAAGAACACCGTATGTGCATATCCTTAATGACGATTTTGACGCTCCTTCTTTATGGGCAAACTTAAATCCGTCGTATGATATGATTATCTCGTCTTCTGCGCTTCAATGGTCAAATAATATTGGGCAGGTATTAAAACACATCTCTCTTACATGTAAAGAAGGTGCTTTTGCGATTTTTACCGATAAAACCTTTCAATCTATCTACACGTTAAGTGGCTTACCCACTTTTTTACCTAATGCACAAGCGTTAATCGAAACCTGTGAAAATTACTTTACATGTAAGCATGAGGTAAAAACATTTCAACTCTTTTTTAAAGACAATCTCTCGTTGTTTCGTTATATCAAAGCCAGTGGCGTCAGTGGAGGAGAAAAAAAACTGACAGTTTCTCAAACACGCGCCTTAATTAAAAACTATCCACATAATTATCTCGAATTTGAAGTCCTATTTGTTTGGGCGAAGCCTATACATTGAAAAGACGTTTTATCTTTTGAAAAATATTTTTCATTGAGATGCTATGAAAAGTCGTGTAAAGAATTAAGATAATGAAAAAACTATATACATAAGTAAAAATTCTATTAATTATAATTGTTAAATATTATTTACTTTTTAATATTTTAAAAATAAATAATTATAAATTATAATATAAATAATATAAACTTAGTAAAATAGGTGCTTTTGTTCAAATAGCTTAAAGCGTCGGAAATTGTTTTTTTAACTTTTTTGGCAAAAATATCTGAAAAAAGTTAAATAAAAGTTCATTAAACTTTACTTTTAATGAACAATTCTAAAAAAATTTTACTTCTTTTAAAGCTTTATGCAATATCGACACCATCGCTATTTCTATCAATTTTCGAGATTTATAACCTAGAGGCGTATAAAATTATAAGTTTTTTATAAGAATCAATCCTTACAATGGTAGCTACAGATGTACTAAAATGACGAAGTTTTGGTACTGAAAGCTTAAGCAAGGAGAAGCGATGAAAGTAGAGATCTCACGAAGGAGATTTCTTCAAGGTACTGTAGCGATGTCTGTTGTTGGTGGAGTGAGCTTAAGTTCCTCTTCCATGATGGCAAGTGCTGCAACACCTGCTAAAGGTAAACTTGGCAATGAAGAGAGAAAAGTAGCCACACTGTGTGAAATGTGTGTGAATAAATGTGCCGCGATTGCGCATGTACGCAATGGCGTTGTTGAAAAACTTGATCCAAACCCACTCTTCCCAAAATCACGCAATATGCTTTGTGCACGTGGTAATTCTGGTATTAGAGCTTTGTATGATCCAGACCGCCTCAAATATCCTTTGATTCGCGATGGAGAAAAAGGAAGCGGTAAGTTTAAGCGTGTCAGTTGGGACGAAGCTTATGCTTACATCAATGAAAAATTGACCAAAATTTTAGATGAAGAAAAAGATAACCGCTCAACCGTTGCTTTTTGTGCGGGTGAGGGTATGGGTGAACATAACTTTAAAGTCTTCTACGATATGTTTGGTTCTTCTCATTTCCTCAATCACGCAAGCTTGTGTTTGGCAACAACGGTTTCAGGCTACTCATTGACCATTGGCGGTTATGGAATCGCAGATTTGGAAAATGCAAAATATGTGATTATGGCAGGTGCAAACCGTGCGGAAGCGATTGTCACACCTGATACAATGGATATGTTCAAACGCACTAATGGAAGAGGGGCAAAACTTATCACTGTAGATCCTCGTTTTACCAACACAGCAGCAAAAAGTGATAAATGGCTAGCCATCAATGTAGGAACAGACCTAGCGTTTGTTTTAGCATTAACCTATGTTGTTATCAAAGAAGAGCGCTACAATAAAGCGTTTGTTGAAAATCATTTCAACGGATTTGAAGAGTATAAAAATCATATCTTAACAAATAATTACACTCCTGAATGGGCAGAGAAGATTACAGGGATAAAAGCCAAAGACATTTATGAAGTCGCACGCGATTTTATGGCACATGCTCCTCAAGCGATTTACTACCAAGGAAGAAGAACTACATGGTCTAAAAATGACTTCCAACTTCGCCGTGCGCAAGCGATTTTCTCTGCTCTTGGTGGAGGTATCGATGTTAAGGGGGGCATTTGTTTTGGTAAAAGCTTACCGATTGCTCCACACGAAGTAGCCGCTCCTATGTATGCACAAGCTAAACCACGTATTGAAAAAGATGAAGCAGCGGTTGTGGGAGGTTCAGGTGCATGGGTTCCATTCAGAAATATGGTTTTAGAAAAAAGAAGTCCTTATCCGATTCGTGCACTCTTTAACTATAAGCATAACCCAATGCAAAATATGCCAAACAATGCCAAAACAGCAGAGTTTTTGAAAAAACTTGATTTGGTTGTGACGATTGATACCATGCCAAGTGATACCGTGATGCTCAGTGATGTTGTTTTGCCAGAGTGTACTTACCTAGAGCGAACCGATCCGTGCGTCTCTTATGGTGGGATTGAGCCTTCCATCGCGCAACGTAACAAAGCGATTGACCCGATGTTTGAAACAAAACCTGTTTTACAAATCATGAAAGAACTCAGTGCGAAACTATCAAAACCATTGTTCGAAATCACCAAAAAGTATGATGAAGATGTGCAAGAGTTAATTGAAGATGATGGCGAAGAGAGTGTTTTTGCGGAGTATGACATCTCCAAAGCCTTTGCCCATTCTCAAGAAGAGATTAACGAACATGCAGTGGCAAAATACCCAGGTGCAGCTCAAATCCTCAAAGAAAAAGGGGTATTTTATCCTGAAATGGATACGTATTTGAAAAAAATTGGCGTCAATGAGTATGAGTACTATCCAGAGCACAAACGCGCTTACTCTGTGCGTAACTTAAAATTCAATACGCCATCAGGCAAAATTGAGTGCGCGGTTCCATCATTAGCCAAAAAAGGTATTGATGCAATGCCAACATGGAAAAAAGAGTACGAGATGGAGATTCCTGCAGGTAAGTTTAGGTTTATCACAGGTCGTCACGCACAATTTACTCAATCTGCAACCAGTAACAATAAACTATTACTCAATCTTGTCCCTCAAAACTATGCATGGATTAATAAGCGCGTAGCAACAAAGCTAGGTATTAAGTTTGGCGATAAGCTGGAAATCTCCAGTAAAGCAGGTAAAACAACGATTAAAGCGTATCCAACAGAAAAAATTGGTCCTGATACACTTTTCTTTGTTCATGGATTTGGTGTCTATTCAAAAGCACTGAGCCTCGCTTATAACAATGGTGGAAACGATGCTGCCATTTTAGAAGATGGATTTGAGCCAATGCATGGATCAACCTGTCTTCACGATACTATCGTAGATATTAGAAAGGTTTAATTATGGCACGTTATGGAATGGCATTAAACTATAAAAATTGTATTAATTGTAGAGCGTGTGAGAGTGCATGTAAAGAAGAAAATGGGGTATTGCTTTTAAAAGACCATTACCGCATTTGGGTAGGGGTGAAAGAAGCTGAAGGACAATTCCCGCATATTTCGATTGCATCTCAGACGTATCATCCAAGCCAGTGTCAGCACTGTTCAAACGCCCCATGCCAAATGGTGTGTCCGACCAACGCAACATACTATGGCAAGGATGGCATGGTTATGGTGGACCCTGTCAAATGTATCTTATGTACCTATTGTATCAATGCATGTCCGTATGATGCACGTTATGTGGATCAGCGAACAATGACCGTAGATAAGTGTACTTTCTGTTCAGACACACGTTTGGCTGCAGGTGAAACCACTACTGCGTGTCAAGCGACCTGTCCAACTAAAGTGAGAGTTTTTGGTGATTTGGATGACCCTGAGAGTGAGATATCACAACTGTTAGCAACCAAAGAGTATCGTCAGGTTAAAGAGCACCTCGGTACAGAACCAAAACTATTTTATATCTTGTAGGAGTACATGATGAATACATTTTCATTGAAAAAACTTTTCTTTTTTGAAAAAACACCGCTTAATTTGCTAATGGCAATTATCACCGTAGGTCTTATCGCTGCCTTTTTTGCAGGTGTTGCTAATTACATTCTTCATGGACACCATGCGTACAATGTGACACGACAACATCCTTGGGGACTTTTGATATCGATGTATGTCTTTTTTGTTGTTTCCAGTACGGGTTTGTGTATCATCTCTTCGATTGGTCATGTATTTGGCATCAAAGAGTTTCAACAAATTGGTAAGCGTGCAATTGCAGGAGCGATTATTACCATCTCTTCAGGCTTTGCTGTTATCGCTTTTGAGATTGGACACCCTGTGACAATGGTCATTTACAATGTTTTAACGCCAGGATTGACGTCGGCTATTTGGTGGATGGGAACTTTGTATGGTCTTTATCTTACTTTTATTTGTTTGGAATTTTTCTTTTTAGCGATTAAAGAAAACCATACGCTTTCAAAAATTTTTGGTATCTGTGGACTTTTAGTAGGTCTTGCGGCTCACTCAAACTTGGGTGCTGTTTTTGGATTTTTGGTTTCTCGTCCATCAGCTAACGGCGTGTTTTATCCTGTTTACTTTATCCTTTCTGCGATGATTACAGGATGTTACTTGATTTTCTTGATGTACGGATTTAGATACAAGATGAATTTTCCAGCAAAAGTAGAAGTAATGCTCGTAAAACTTGCAAAGATTTTAGGAATGCTCTTAGCGGTTCTTATCTTCTTTGAAATTTGGAAAATTTTAACTGCCTTGTATGGCGATATGCCAGAGCGTGCGGCGACCATTATGCATGCGATTGCCCATCCAAACTTTTGGTTTGGCGAATTGACGCTAGGTATGTTGATTCCATTTGCTGTTATTTTGTTTAGTAATGCTCAAGCGATTAAAGCAACCGTTTATGCTTCTATTGCTGGTATGGTGGGTATTTTCTTTATGCGTTATGGTCTTGTGCATGATACATTGATTTATCCGATGACAACACTCAAGCGCAATGAATATGAGCTTGCTCCAACCTTTATTGAGTATTTTCCATCTCTCACAGAATGGGCGATAGGTCTTGGTGGCATCGGGCTTTGTTTGGCACTTTATTATGTGGCTGAAAAAGTATTTCACTTAGATGAAACCGAAGGTGCTCATCACTAATTTTTTAAATCCGCATAGAGCCTTAAAAAGCTTTATGCGGGTTACATGTAAAAATTTCTTCATACACTCTATTTATGCAAGGTCGCTTCATGTTAAAGTCTTCTAAACTATTTTTAATCATCTGTCTTGGTATTTTAAGTTTCCAATCAAATATCTACGCTGATAGCGACAAAGGACTCAAACTTTTTCGTAAAGAGCTTCGTAAGTCATGTGGTTTTAGCGGTAATGTGATGGCAAAAATGCACACCCAAAATGAGTGGAAAAGCATTTACGAATCAGGTAAACTAAACGAAGCTTTAGTGGAAAAATGCCCAAAATTTAAGCCTACAAAAGAGGCTTCTTTAGCGGATATCTATGATTTTTTGTTTGAGTATGCTGTAGACAGTGGCAACACTGCACTGTGTAATTAGTTAAGAGCTGATACAGATGTTTAAAGACTTCTCTAAAGTAGAAACTTTTCTAACCGTGGTTCGAGAAAAGAGTTTTTCAAAAGCCTCGAGAAAACTTGGTATTAGTCAGCCAGCAGTGACACAACAAATCAAACTGTTAGAAGAGTATCTCAATATCCAAATTGTTGATCGCAAAAAAAATGGTATCAATCTCACAAAAGCAGGTGAAGAGTTGTTTCAGGTCTTTTTACGCCTTGAAAAACAGATGCTTACGACCGAAAAAGAGATTTTAAAGTTAGTTAATAAAGAGATTTTATTTGTACTAGGGGCATCTCCTGTCATTGGCAACCATATTTTGCCTGAGTTTTTAAATGACATCCAAGAATCTATCTCAAACACGGTGATGGCAAAAGTATGTTCAACCAATGAATTAACCGAACAGCTTTTGAGTAAAAAAGTTGATTTAGCACTCATTGAATCTCCTGTTTTTCATAACGATATTGTCTACCGCGAATGGATGGAAGATGAATTGGTTGTTGTGAGCCGATCTCCTTTGCTTAAATTACTTAAAAAAGAAGATTTGTTTGGGTTTCAGTGGATTTGTCGTGAAGAAGAGTCCAATACACGTAAAATTATTTATGAGATGTTTCAGAAAATTGATGTGGATTGTAAAACATTTAAAATCAAAAATATCGCAACGAGCGCTACGATGATTAAACAGACACTTTTAAAAGCACCCAATACGCCTGATATTGAACCAACGGTGTCTATTATCTCCAAGTATATGGTTGAAGATGAAGTTAAACAAGGGCTTTTACATGTAGCTAAAATTAAAGGGATAGACCTGATTCGTAAATTTTACATCTGCTATCTTAAAGAAAAAAATCAAGATGCCTTAATTGACAGTACCATTGATTATTTGACCCGCAAAAACGATATTCACCACCCTACAATTTGATATAACACTTCCAAAAAGGTATGAAATTCTTTTGTACCTTTTTACATGTAAAGATTTCTCTTTAAATTATCATAATATTATCAAATAATTTTAAAAATGTATAATTATGATAACTTTTTTGAAAAAATTTTATAAAAAATAAAAAAAAGTAAATATTTTTATAATTTTAATATATAATAGTGAAAAATAAAGGAGAAAAAATGAAAAAAATTATGTTTAGTTTACCTTTAATGGTAGGTTTGCTTTTTGGAGCCCAAAATCAAAAAGTTGAAGATTGTGTTGAGACATTTCAAAAAGAGGTTGCAGAAATTCTTTATTCTAATCCAGAAGATAAAAATGCTTCCATCGAAATGCTGACCAAGAAAATCAAAGTAATGTTTGATGAAAACTGCGATTTGGAAGCCATTAAGGTCAAAAGTGAAGCAATAAAAACAACAAATCAAAACGAACAAGTCATTATTTTGGATACGACAAAAAATAGCCAAGATTGTATTGAGACATTTCAAAATGATCTAAAAGAAATTTTGTATGCAGATGAGACTAAAAAAGCCAAAGAGAGGAAAGTGAAAATTCTTATCAAGGGCGATGGTGAGGATTGTACAAAATAATAGATTCTTCCCTTCTTCATTTAGGTAAAGAGACGATTTATGCTGTCTCTTTACCTTCTTCAAACCATTTTTTAAATTTTATCAATATTTTTTAACCTTTTTAGAGTAAAAATCAATTTTTTTAAATTTCTACATAAAAATAGCACTTATTTTTAACTATTTTTATAATATTTATAAAAAATAATTATTTTTTTCATAAGCCTATCTTTGGGGCTTCTCTTGCTATTTTAATTTGAAATTATTATAAATATATTAATGTTTAATAATAATATAAAGAAACTACCCTTAAAATGGTGGCAAGAAAAACTTGTTTTTGGCGGTTTTTTTAACCAAAAATTCAAAAGATATGGAGAAAAATATGAAAATAGAGATCTCACGGAGGAGATTTCTTCAAGGAAGTGTTGCGCTGAGTATTGCAGGAGGTGCAGCACTAAGTTCAACCGATGTTTTAGCAACAACTAAGACAGAACAGCCCCTTATGAAGAAAGTTCCAACTATTTGTGAAATGTGTGTAAACAAGTGTGCCGCAATCGCCACAGTAAAAAATGGGATTGTTACGAAACTTGACCCTAATCCCCTTTTCCCAAAATCCCGTAATATGTTGTGTGCAAGGGGTGTTGCTGGTATTCATGCCCTTTATGATCCTGATCGTTTGAAATACCCGCTTATCCGAACGGGTGAGAGAGGTGATGGAAAGTATCGACGGGCTACATGGGATGAAGCGTATACTTATATCAAAGATAAGATGGTCAAAATCTTAGAAGAAGAAAAAGACAATCGCTCTTGTATTGGGTATTGTGCAGGTGAAGGCTTGGCGGAGCATACCTTTAAAACATTTATGTCAGATAAATTTGGCTCATCAAATTTTTTAAATCACTCAACCATTTGTCTACAAACGGCAGTTTCTGGTTACACCCTAACAATTGGAGGATACGGACAAGCGGATTTGGAAAATGCTAAGTATGTCATCATGGCAGGTGCCAATCGTGCAGAGGCTATTTTAACACCCGATACTATGGATATGTTTAAGCGTACACGTGGACGAGGGATGAAATTGGTCGTCGTTGATCCACGTTACACCAATACAGCGATGCATGCAGATACCTATGTGGCTATTAAGCCAGGAACAGATTTAGCGTTTGTTTTGGCATTGACTTATGTAGCAATCCTTGACCAAGTTTACAATCGTCAATACGTTGCTAAAAATTTTGTAGACTTTGATAAATACAAACAGCATATCATTGACAACGAGTATACCCCTGAGTGGGCTGAAAAAATTACGGGAGTACCAGCAGCAACTATTTGTCAAATAGCACATGATTTTATGGCACATGCCCCACAAGCAGTCTTTTATCAAGGGAGACGAACCACATGGTCTAAAAATGACTTCCAATTACGTCGTGCCATGGCACTTTTTACGGCTCTTGGTGGAGGCATCGATGTTAAAGGCGGTATTGTTTTTGGAAAAAAACTTCCTTTGGGTGAGCATACTGCTCTTGCTCCTATGTATGCAAATGCAAAACCTAGAATTGATAAAAATTTAGCAGCCGTAGTGGGAGCAACAGGCACATGGGTTGGTTGGCGAAATATGGTGGTTGAGGGTAAAACACCTTATCCTATTCGAGGGATGTTTGTGTATAAGCAAAATCCGATGCTTTCAGTTCCTAATTCGGCAAAGACTAAAAAAATGTTTGAAAAGATGGATTTAGTTGTTGTGATCGATACAATGCCAAGTGATACAGCAATGTTAGCGGATGTCATTTTGCCAGAATGTACGTATTTGGAGCGAGAAGACCCTGTTCAATCTTTTGCAGGCATTGAGCCAGCCATCATCATTCGCAAAAAAGTGATTGAGCCGATGTATGAGACTAGACCTGTTAACGATATTATGCGTGGCCTTGCTGAAAAATTGACACAGCCTTTATGGGAAATTACTAAAAAATATGACGAAGATGTTCAAGAAGAACTTGAAACAGAAGATGAAAAAGAGTTTTTTGAAGAGGGTGGCTTTAACTTAGCTGAGCCATTTATGCACTCGCAAGAGGAGACCAACAAGCATATGTTTGTCGAAAAATACGGTGAAGAAGCGTGGTTGATATTGCGTGAAAAAGGTGTCTTTTATCCAAACATGTCAACATATTTCAAAAAAATTGACAATAATGCATACCAATACTATCCAAAAGATAAAAAATTCTACTCCGTTTTAAAACTTGAAGAAGCGTTTGATCCGGTTGCGTATTTGCATGACACCTGTGTCAATCCTGTCGATATTGCCGACCTTAAACGTTCATTTAACACACCTAACAAAAAAGTCGAATGCTACCTTGGAAGCATGGCAGCCAAAGGGATTGATGCAATGCCAACATGGAAAGATGAAGATTATGTGAAAGTACCTGCTGGGAAATTTAAATTTATCACAGGACGCCATGCACAGTTCACACAAAATGCAACACAAAATAACATTATGTTACTTGAACTGATGCGAGAAAACTATCTTTGGATTAATGATAAGCAAGCTGCTCAACTAGGCATTAATTTTGGTGATACAGTTGAAGTAAAAAGTAGTGTTGGACAAGTGCATATCAAAGCTTACCCAACGCCTAAGATTGTTCCTGATGCTGTTTTCTATATTCATGGATTTGGTGCTAAATCAGAGGGATTAACCTTTGCGCATCGAAATGGTGCGAGTGATAATGAAATTATTGAAGATACGATTGAGCCTGTTCATGGATGTGCCAACATGCATGATACGCTTGTATCGATAAGGAGAGTGTAATATGAATTACGCAATGGCATTAGATTATCAAAATTGTATTAATTGTAAAGCATGTGAAGTAGCATGCAAGGAAGAAAATGGTGTTCAACTAGGAGCAGATAAGCAACGTATTTGGGTCGGTATTGTAGAAGGTACGATTTTTGGAAAACCGTTTGCAAATCTTTATCCTTCTCAGTGCAATCATTGTATTGATGCACCATGTGTCAATGTCTGTCCGACCAATGCAAGTCATTTTGCAGAAGGTGGTATTGTGAAAGTAGATGCACATAAATGTATTTTATGTAAAGGTTGCATGGAAGCATGTCCTTACGATGCACGTTTTGTAGACGACACAATGGTTGCCGTTGATAAATGTACGTTTTGCGACCATCGTGCACTCGAAGCAGGCGGAACAACGGCATGTCAAGCAACGTGCCCAACAAAAGTACGTTTATTTGGTGATTTGGATGATGAAGAGGGCGATTTGGTACAACTTTTAAAAACAAAACGTTTCTTTTTCCAAAAAGAGTACACAGGAACATTGCCAAAACTCTTTTATATTTTGCCAGATGATGAGTCTTATGCAAAACAGAGTGTTTCTCATAATACCGTTATTCACACATGGGATGATATCAAACCTTTATACGATGCAGCTAAAGCTAGAAGGAGTAAAGAATGGAAAAGATAACTTTTGCAGGTCTTGAAATAAATAAAATTTCATTGAAAGACTTACTATTTAATAAAACAATCTTGTTAGGCTATCTTCTATTGATGTTAGCATGTGTGGGTATTTATGAGATTTTTGATGTACGTTACTTTAGTGCTGCAGCCAATGCTCATGCTTCAGGGCTTAACCCAACAGACCCAGCACTTAAAGAAGCAATGCGTTTAGCGGTGTTTGGAAATGTTGGTGAAGTGAATCGTAACATTCCATGGACATTGTTTATCGTAAATTACATGTACATGATTTATACAGGGAGTGGTGTAATCTTTCTTGTTGCATTGGCAGAATTGATGAATTTTAATTTAGTGGCAAAAGCGGCAGCTGGTTTCATGGTCGCAGGCATTTCGATGGTTTTTGCAGGACTTTTTACTATTGCTACTGATTTGAATATGCTCAATATGCTTTGGATGATTTTATCACCCAATATGAATGCAGGTATGTGGCTAATGTTACCGCTTTATTGTACCTATATTCCTTTTGTTCTGTTTGAGATTTATCTTATTTTAACCCATAACAGAGCGTGGGCAAAACGTTTAGCACTTCCGATTCTTGTTTTGAGCGTAGGCGTTGACTTAGTCGAATATTTTATTCAAGCTAAGCTTTTTTCCATGAATACTGCACGCCATTTGTGGACAGAGTTTCCATTCTTAACCTTTTATTTTATTATCTCTGCATTTGTTTCATCACTGGGTGTGATGGGTATCAATAGCTACCTTGTGCATCGGGGTAAGCCAGAATATGAAGAATTGATGGATTTGATTCGTCGGGCAATGCTTTTTTTTGTCTCTGTTCTAGGTTTGTATGAAATTTATGGGTACATGACAGTTGATAAAGATTGGGCATTTCTAATTTTATTTGGTCCATTTCGTTCAGTCTATTTTATTGGCTATATTTTCTTAACACTTGCATTGCCATTCTTATTTATTGTAAAACCAGGCAAACCGATGTTGACAGTATTTGCTTCTATCTTTGTTGTTATTGGTGGGTTTGTTGGACGTTACCTTTTTGTTTATGGAGGAAATGCAAATCCAATGTCAAATCGTTTTGGCTTGGGCTATGAGAAATATGATTTTTATGCCTTACCTCAAACCTTTAATTATGTCTCACCGCATTTAGGAGAGATTATGATTGTTATCGGTTCCATTGGTGTGTGTGTTATTGTGTATAAATTATTTGATGGACTTTTTTCGATTGGAGAGCTAAGAGAGCATCATTAAGTATAAATATTGAGTATAAAGTGAAAAATAATGTTAAATATATTTTACTTTTATTGAAAAATACAATATTTTAATACTTTTTAAGAAATAAAGTAAGATAATTAGAACGTTTATTTCAGGATTTTACTAGATATTTATTCTAGTGAGGCTGTCACATAAGTGATTGATAGACGCTAAGTGCATCAATAAGCCTTAGTGAATAAAAAGGGATAAGGAGAAAGAGTGATGAGATTAAGAGTAATAGGCGCTAGCATCGTCGTAGCTGGTTTGTTATTAAGTGGATGTGCGAACACGCAACCAGAAGCAGGTGCAACACCATCAGCAAAAGTATTAACAGAGCCAACAGCACATGTTAAAGGGCTTATTGAGAAGTTTAGTCTTCAAAATGTAGATTATGCTTATACAAAAGCAGCAATTGGAAATGCAACTCGTAGTGGAGCAAAAGCAATTTTGATTGATGCAAGACCTAACCCAAAATATCTAAGTGGAACGATTCCATCAAGTTTGAATATTCCAGATACTCAAATTGATAAATACATTGGTCAATTAGACAAAGTAGCAAAAGATAAAGAAATTATTGTCTTTTGTGGTGGATGGGATTGTGAAAAAAGCCCAATCGTAGCAGGCCATTTAAAAAGTAAGGGCTTTACTAATGTGAAGTTGTACCAAGCAGGTGAGCCTGAGTGGGCAACTAAAAGTTATTTAGAAGTTGGAACGCCAGTAGTTGAAGCTGCCTTTAAGAAAAATAGTGCACTTTTGATTGATGCTAGACCATATGCAATGACACTTAAGGAGAGTATTCCTGGTGCTCTTTATATGAATGATGAAGAGTTGCCAAAACTTATGGGACGATTTCCTGTAGATAAGAATACACCAATTATTACATTTTGTGCAGGATACGAATGTCATAAATCACATGTCGTTGCTAATAAGCTTCTTGAGCTTGGCTATACAAAAGTAACGGTTTTTGCAGGTGGATTACCAGCATGGAAAGAAGCTAAACTTCAAACAACAGCAGGTGCAAAACCAGCAGCTCCTGTAGTAGCAGCTCCTGTAGCTAAAAAAGATGCAATGGTTGATGGTGTAAAACTAGGTGCAGATGAAGGAACGGTTGATGGCGAATGGTACAAAGCACTGATTGTTAGTGGCAAAATACCAGCTAACGTAGCAGTGATTGATGTAAGAAGTCCAGCAGAATTTGCAAATGGTCATATCAAAGGTGCTATCAATGTCGAAGCAGGAAAAATGAGTGCAGCTGATTTTGCAGCCAAGTTGCCAAAAGATAAGATTAGTATTATCAATTGCGCAACAGGTGGACGTGCTATGGAAGCGCATATGAAATTAAAAGACGCCAAAATTGATGTCAGTAAAGTGCTTTATTTTGATGCTAATATCAAATGTGACGCTTCAGGTAAATGTGAAATCAAAGTCAATGAGCCTTTAGGTTAATTGATTTACATGTAAAACAATTAGGAGAGGTTTATTCTCTCCTGCTGTGTGTTAATTCATCTTGTGAAAGGAGAAAAAATGTCAAAATTCCTTAAATTGTTATTTGTAGCAATCGTTGGTTTAGGTTTTTTAAGCACATCTGCTGTTGCTGATGCTGGCAAGGGTCAAAAGCTTTTTATTAAAGAAATGAAAGCACCTTGTGGCTTCGATGGTGGTACAATGGCTAAAAAGCATACTCAAGCGGAATGGAAAGCTATTCAAGCAGCAGGCAAATTAAATGACGAACTCATTAAGTTTTGTCCAAATGCAAAGCCTTTGAAAGATTCGTATGTTGAACATGTGTATGATTTCTTGTATAACTTTGCAAGTGATAGCGGTAACGTTCCATCGTGTTAAACGTGTAAGCAGCAGGTTGTTGCCCACATATTTGCGTTTTTACTTTTACATGTAAAGATTGGGTGAGAGAGATTCTCACCCACGCAAATACCTCTATTCTTCTTTTGATCCAAAAATTCCAAGAATTTGAAGTAATGATACAAAGAGATTTAAAAAGTCTAAATAAAGTGCTATTGCACCTTCAATTGGTGTTTCATACGCCCCACGAATGATATTTTGTGTATCATACAAAATAAAAGCACTAAATAAAATTGAACTTACACTTGCAATAACAAGTTGTAAAATTGGACTGTGGAAGAAAATGTTGATGAGTCCTGCCACCACAACCACAATCAATGTAATGAAAAGCATTTTACCCATAGTGGTAAAATCTCTTTTTGTATTCATTGCAAAGACTGAAAGGCCACCAAACGCTACGGTTGTGAGAATAAAGGCATTTGCAACAATACTCGCACCACCTTTCATACCTAAAATACTCGAAAGTAAAGGAGTCAGTGTTAAGCCACTTAAGAAAGTAAAGCCAAAAAGAAGTGCCATATTAAGTCCCGCTTTACGTTTAGCCGCATAAAGACCAAATAAAAAAACAAATTCTAAAATGACCAAGCCCCAAAACCATGAAGCAATAGTGCTTGCCATTCCAATACCTACATATGCTCCTGCACTTGCTGCAAGTAGTGAGGCTGCAAACAGTTGGTAGGTTTGCTTAATAAAGAGACCCAGTGAACTTTCGCTTGGTCGCGCATATTCATAGGTGCTCTCGCCAGAGTGCTCTTGTATGTAATTTCTGTCATACAGTCCCATGTGTTATTTCTCCTTTTTTTTTGATTGATTTTTTCATATTGTGGAAATGTATTCTAGCAAATTTGATAGCTAAATCACAATTTTCACGTTTACTATTATATGGAAAGATGGTAAATGAAAAATTAATCGTAAAAGTACGAAAATACAAAAAGCAAAAACCCTTTCACATTTTAACCTTATTTTAAGGAGAGTGGATATATAATTTCGTCCTCGTTTGAG
>CAYTVI010000035.1:2263-20973 GCA_964441765.1 uncultured Sulfurospirillum sp. | reverse complement strand
ATTGGCGATGATAAAAAACCCATCCCCGTTCCTCCTCTTAACCCTCAAAGTGAGGTTGAAAAAAGACGCTTTCACGATGGGGCACGTCGAAGAGAGTTAAGGCTTCACGGGTGTTCACCGCTGTGAAGCCTTTATGAAGTTTATACTAAAGCTCTGATTCGATAAGCTCTTTGAGCTCTTGGTAACCAAAACGTTTCAGTGGTTTTCCATTGACATAAAAATCTGGTGTTTTCATGACACCAAGGGTGTTAATATCTTCCATATCTTGTTTAATATTAGCGGCAACTTCTGGACGTTTCATATCATCACGCAATTTTTCAAGGTCAAGTCCCGCTTCTGGAAGCAGTGGCCACACTAAAGCAACATTGACTTTGTGGTTGCGTGTCCATGAACTTTGGTATTTGTACAATACCTCAAGTGTTTCAAGGTATTTGTTTTGAAATTTTGCCGCTTCTAGCATTTGCACAACATAATAGGAGTCTGTGTGAAACGGTGCATGGCGAAGGACGAGTTTAATTTTATTAGGGTTTGCTTTCATGATATCTTTGACAAAAGGGTAAAAGTTGCGACATGTCTCGCATGCGGGGTCAAAGAACTCTACCACAACGGTTTTAGCGTCAGGATTTCCCACAACATAAGCGTAGGGACGTACTAAAGTGGTATTGGCTTGTGCCGATGGTGTTGTGTCCATATTCTTATAAAGATAGCTTCCTCCAACATAAAGAAGCGCTAAGATAGCTACGCTAAGTAGGATAATGGTCTGTTTTTTCATTTATTTTACCTTTCGTTTAAACATAATTAGCAGTATTAAAACCATAACAAATGCAACAAGAGAGAGAAACTGAATGGTGATGAAGCCAAACCAGTTGATATAATCACTTGTACAGGAAACACCTTGAGAACACGGTTGAACGGATTCAGGCAAAATCTTGTAATAGAGTAGATTATGATAGATAGCGAAGAAAAGCCCGATGAGTGTTAAAGGCATAGCGTAGCGTGTGACATTGGTATCTAAAGGGAAAAGCCCAACCAATAAAATGACGACTAAAGGGTACATACAAATACGCTGATACCAGCACATAACACACGGTGGAAACATCATCACTTCGCTAAAAAAAAGGCTTCCAACGGTTGCGATGGTTGCTACAAGCCAAGCAAAAAAGAGTAACGTCCAAGCCGTTGAAGAGACGTTTTTTTGTGTGGACATACATTAAATCCTTACATCTGATTTTGGATTGCGCAATAGTAGCGTAAATTGTTTAATGGTTCCTAAATGGTAACTTTTGTACAATAAAACAATTATTTACATGTAAAAAGGAAAGTGTGTGAGAGCATTAATCAGTGTCAGCGATAAAACAGGTATTGTAGAGTTTGCAAAAGATTTGGAAAGCCTTGGATGGGAAATTGTTTCTACGGGTGGAACCTATAAACTACTAAAAGAAGAGGGCATCAAAGCCTTAGAAATTTCAGAAGTGACGAAGTTTCCAGAGATGTTTGATGGCAGAGTCAAAACGCTCAACCCTATGATTCATGGAGGGATTTTACACCGAAGAGATGTAAGCGCTCATGTAGAAGTAGCAAAAGCGCATGGGATTGTGAGCATTGACTTGGTGTGTGTGAATCTTTATCCGTTTAAAGAGACGATTGCAAAAACCGATGATTTTGATGAGATTATTGAAAATATCGATATCGGTGGACCTGCGATGGTGAGAAGTGCGGCTAAAAATTTTGCAGATGTTCTGATAGTCACAGATGTACTCGATTATGATGGCGTGATAGAAGCACTCAAAGAAAATAAAAACACGCTTGAATTTAGAAGAAGTTTGATGATAAAGGCGTATGAACACACAGCAGCCTATGATAGCATGATAGCCAATTATATGAACAAGCGTTTTAACGATGGCTTTGGAGAAAAACAGTTTATCGTAGGAACCAAAGCGTTTGATACCCGTTATGGTGAAAACCCACACCAAAAAGGTGCATTGTATGAGTTTGACTACTTCTTTACCAATAACTTTAAAACACTCAAAGGTGAAGCCAGCTTTAACAATATGACGGACATCCACGGCGCGGTCAAAATCGCCGCTTCCTTTGGCGATGCACCTGCTGTTTCTATCATCAAACATGCCAATCCTTGTGGTTTTGCGATTGGTGAGAATTTGCTGGATAGTTATGTTAAAGCCCTCAAATGTGACCCAATCTCAGCCTTTGGTGGCGTGGTTGCCATTAATGGACGTTTGGATAAAGCCTTGGCGGAGAAAATCAATGAAATTTTTATCGAAGTGATTATCGCAGCCAATGTCGATGAAGAGGCGTTGGCAGTGTTTGAGAGCAAAAAACGCATTAAAATCTTCTCACAAGAGAGCAAATTTTTGGTGTTAAGCGATGATGAGTTTGACTTTAAACACGTTGATGGTGGTTTTGTTTTCCAAAACAGCGATAGAGTAACCGAAGAAGAAGTTAAAGATGCGAAGTGTTTGAGTGAGCGCGTCGCGTCTAGCCAAGAGTTGCATGATTTGGAAATTGCGTATAAAGTGGCTAGCCTTACCAAATCAAACTGTGTGGTGTATGTCAAAGACTCTGCAATGGTAGCGATTGGTATGGGAATGACCAGTCGTGTGGACGCAGCCAAAGCGGCTCTTCGAAAAGCTGAGGATTTGGGCATCGATATGAATGGCTCAGTTCTTGCCAGTGAAGCCTTTTTCCCATTCCGAGATAGCATTGACGCGGCAGCTGAGGCTGGGGTGAAGGCTATTATTGAACCCGGTGGAAGTATCCGCGATGATGAAGTCATTGCCGCTTCTAATGAACATGGTATTGCTCTTTATTTTACAGGCGTGAGACACTTTTTACATTAATCAGACTAAAACTCTCTTTTATTGATTTAGATTAAGGATTTTTCTTTTTCTTTGGAGTATCGTTTCATTAAAAAATAAAGGATGAAACGATGACTCCAACTCTTAAGCCTTACCCAATCGAAAATGCAACGGTACCGTTTTTCACATACACGCAAGAGGGTATCGAATATATCGAATTTGACACATCAACATGTGTTCCACCTGAGCCTATGGTCAATGCGATGATAGCGCTTGAAAAATTAACTTCTCCACACGTCAAAGTCGTGATGATTAACCACCGCTCTCCAGTAGGCTTGCTTGCAAAAATACAAGCTTTTTACGATATTGACGTGAGTGAACTGGAAAATGGAAAGCTTAAATTGGTTTTTTCTTATAAAGAAGGAGAAACACCTAAAGCTGATTTGCATAACAAAAGTTGTGCAGGCTGATGAAAGTTACACTTGCCACAGAGATGGCTCCACCTTTTGTTTTGGTGGCACATTTTTTTATTACGAGCATTGTATTTTTGCTCTTAAGCGGTGCTAGTTTAGCTTTTTTGTCAGAAGATACGAGTGGTTATTTTATCTCTTCTTCGTTTGCGGCATTTTCGCACCTTTATCTCTTGGGCTTTGTGATGATGGTGATTTTTGGAGCACTCTATCAACTCTTGCCTGTGGTGCTTGAAGCACCTATTTTTTCAAAAGATTTCGCCTATATTCAGTTTTACATGTACGTTCTAGGACTTTCATTGATGGTGAGTGGATTTACTTTCTCTTCCTTGCATCTGCTCATTCCCTATGGCGCAGTGATTACGTATGCTTCAATGGTGATTTTTTGTGTCAATGTTTTTTTAACCTTCTATCGTTTAGAAAACATCAATGTTGTGGGAAAATTTCTTCTTATGGCAACACTGTTTTTATTTGCTTCGGTAAGCCTTGGTTTGGTTATAGGATTAAGCTTAGGACATGGACTTTTTACAATTGATATTGATGCCTGGACGAAAGCACATATTGTAGGAACGTTGGGTGGATTTGTGATGATGGTTATCATGGGAGTTGCGATGGTACTTATTCCTATGTTTTCACTCTCACATGGGTATTCTCAACAATGGATAGAAAGAGCATTATATGTTCATAGTGTCGGAGTCATTCTTTCAATGGGATTTTTCATCTTTGGTTTTAGTTCATTGGTTGCGATTCCTTTAGGACTCTTGATGGTTTCATCATTGTTATTTTTGATTCAAATGGCGTCTATTTTGAAGCATCGTGTACGTAAGCAAAATGATTATTGGGTGAAAAATATTGTTTTTGCGTTTATCTGTTTTACATGTAGCCTTATTGCGCTTTGGTTTAATCCAGTTCTTGGAGGAATGCTTTTTTTCTTAGGCTTTTTACTCCCTTTGATTGTGGGACATATTTATAAAATACTTCCCTTCTTGATTTGGTACGAAAAGTTCTCGCCTCTTGTTGGAAAGCAAAAAGTCCCTTTGTTGCATCAAATGATTCATACGAAAATTGCAGATATTCAAACACTTTCATTGTTTATCGCTGTGATTGTATTGGCATTGGCGCTCATATTGGGATTAAATAGTTTATTTGTCTGTGGTAGCGCACTCTTGTTTGGCTCCATTATGTTAGTGGTTTACAACACATGGTATGCCTTTAAGTACACGACAAATTGATAATAAAAAAAGGAAAAAAATATGGTAACAAAAGAAGATGTATACGGTGCTATCAGCACGGTGATTGACCCTGAAGTTGGTTTTGATATTGTTTCGTTAGGGTTGATTTATGATGTTGCGGTTGAAAATGAAAACGTACATGTAACGATGACACTTTCAACCAAAGCGTGTCCTTTGCATGAGCTCATCAAGCAATGGACACACGATGCTGTTTTAAAACTTGAAGGGGTGAGTGAGTGTAGAATAGAAATCGTATGGGAGCCTGCATGGAATATTACAATGGCAAATGATACCGTTAAAAAAGCTTTAGGTGGTTAAATCATGACATCTTAAGAATTAAATCTGAAAATATATACTATAATCGTAGCTTAAAGATTTAATTGAGGGGAATGAATGGAAATTACCACCAAAACAAATGGTCAAAGTGTTGATATTTTTATCTCGGGTATCATCAAGACGATTTCCGATGGTCAAAGTATCAAAGAGGCAGTGGCGCGCGTTTTTGCGCAAGACTCACAACAGTTGATACATATTCATATTAAAGATTCATTCATCATTACTTCTTCTGTCATAGGCTTTTTAATTAAATCTATTAAAATTGACAAGATGGAACTGAGTGTTTATGTTTATAGTAATGAACTTTTTACGATGCTTGAAGATATGAACCTTATTGAATCAATGAATGTGAGAAAGGCTTAAGATGCGCAAAGGTATAGGATTTAAAATAGGATTTACACTTATCCCTTTGTTGTTGGTCAGTTTTATCATTTTGCAATTTTTTATTGTCAATGAATTTAAAAAATCATCTCAAATACAAAGTGAAAACAATCTCAATCTTTTAAGCCACTCTGTTTTTCAAACGGTACGTGCGGCAATGAATTTGGGTGATCGTGCTTTGATTGACAAATCTTTAAAAGATGCAGGAGAGATGAAAGGTATTAAAGAGCTTAAAATTCATCAATCCCAAGCCGTTATCGATACGTTTGGCATCAATGCAAAGCTGAGTACCGATGACGCTGTTGTAGCGATTTTCAAAAATCCTGTTCAAAAAAATCTTCTCCTTGATGATGAAAAAGGACATCGGTTGCGTTTGCTTCAACCGCTCATCGCTGAACAAGACTGTCTTGCGTGTCATGCGGGCTCTAAACAAGGTGATGTTTTAGGTGTCATGGATATGACGTTTTCATTTGATGAAATTGATGCGTATATTGACGCTGTTGGCTGGAAGCTTGTTTCTATCTTTACACTTTCTTTATTGATTGTGACCGTTTTGATTATGGTGATTCTTAAAAAAGTAGTAGGAAATCCATTGGCTATTTTATTGGAGCGTATTAAAGACCTCTCTGGTGGAAATGGTGATTTAACAGCAAGAGTTAAGATTCACAGTAACGATGAAATGGGAGAAATCGCGAAATACATCAATATTTTCATTGAAAAAATTCAATCGATTATTATGACATCACAAGGTATTTCTCAAAATGTTGAACAAACAGGTGAATCGCTTAATGGCAATGCCGCTCAATTTTCCAAAGGTGTGAGCGAGCAAGCACAGCAAATAAAGATGTCGTTTGAACTTATGAAAGATATTGAAGCGGATTTGGATTTATCTGAAGAACTTGCCATCCATACGGTAGAAGATAACACATCATCCTTTAGTGTGTTAGAAAAAATGAGCCTCTCTTTAAATGAAGTGGTACAAAAGATTAATGAAGCGAGTGATTCTGAACAAGAGATGGCACATCAAATTCACAATGTCGTTGCCCAAACTGACCAAATCAAAGGTGTCTTGGCAATGATTAAAGATATTGCCGATCAAACCAATCTTTTAGCACTCAATGCCGCTATTGAAGCCGCACGTGCGGGTGAGCATGGTCGTGGATTTGCCGTTGTTGCTGATGAAGTACGAAAATTAGCAGAACGTACCCAAAAATCACTCTCTGAAATTGACGCAACGATTAGTGTGATTGTTCAAGGGGTTACGCAACTAAGCTCTAATATGGAAGTCAATTCTGAAAATATTCGCCTTATCTCAACACGTGCATTTGATGTCCAAAATGAAACGGAAGAGACAAAAAATCGTACATTAGAGTCCATCGAAGTTTCTAAGAAAGCTTCTAAAAAAGTGGTGGAAATTTCACACTTAACGAATGTCATGATGGATCAAATGAAACGAACCCTTAGCCTTTCAGATAATAATGAGATTATCGCTGAAGAGTTGGCTTTGATTTCTAAAAAGATGTTAGAGACCTCACAAGTTCTTGATAGAACATTGTCAACGTTTAAAGCATAAGAAGCAAAGGGGTTTATCCCCTTTGCAAGATCTCAACTTTTTCTTCAATCAACAATAACGCTTCAATTAATGGTTCCAGCGCATTTTCTTTGGTTTCTAATTCTTGAGAGAGTTGTGTTAACCCTTTTTGCTGGTAACACTCTGGATTTTCCAAACATTTTTTGATAGCACGTATCTCATTTTCTAAGGTTTCGATTTCTTGAGGAAGGGTTTCAAGAAGGCGTTGTTCTTTGTAACTTAACTTTACAACGCTTGTTTCTTTTGTTTTTGTATTTTTTACATCTTCATTTGATGGCTTGCACTCTTCTTTTTCCATCATCTCAAGTTCTCGTAGTTCACTTTCGATTTCTAAGTATTCGCTGTAGCTTTGGTAGCTCTCTTCCACAAGACCTTCACCTTTAAAGACATAGAGTTTTTCAGCGATTTTATCGACAAAATAGCGGTCATGGCTTACAAAAATAACCGCTCCATTAAAGCTTTGAATGTACTCTTCTAAAATATTAATCGTAGGAATATCCAAATCATTGGTCGGTTCGTCTAAAATGAGACAATCCACTTCTTGTGCAAATAAAAGAGCTAAAGCCACACGGTTTTTTTCACCACCGCTTAAAATGCCTATCTTTTTGTTTAAATCTTCTTTAGGAAAAAGAAAGTTTTTAAGGTAGCCAAAGACATGCATATTTTTGCCTTTAACATCAATACGATCTCCTCCATTGGGACAAAAGGTTTCGATTAAATCTTTGTTAGGGTCTAAGATGGAGCGTTGTTGGTCAAAATAGCCAATTTTAAATTCGCCTGTATTAAACACACCTGTATCAACAGGCATTTCACCCAATAAAATTTTAAGTAAAGTAGATTTGCCCGCTCCATTTTTACCAACAATTGCAATACGGTCTTTTTGTAAAATGCGTGTGGTGAAATTTTTAATGAGAAGTTTTTCGCCCAGTTTTTTAGTGATATCGTATATTTCAAAAAGCATTTTTTGTTTATTGATGATTTTTTCACCGTTAAAATTGAGTTTTTCTCGCTCCAACTCTAGTTTGAGCTTTTTAACCAATGAAGGATTTTTTTTCGATTTTTCTCGTAGTTCAAAAACACGTTGTTTTCGTCCTTCATTGCGTTTAAGACGTGCTTTAACCCCACGTCTTAGCCACTCTTCTTCGCCTTTAAGATACTTGAGCAAGTTTTCATGCTGTTTTTGCAAGGAGCGAATCAAAAGTTCTTTATTGACAAGATAATTTTCATACCCGCCCTCAAAGCTTCTAAGTGTGCCATCATCAATTTCAATGGTACGTGTTGCGATATGGTCGATAAAATAGCGATCGTGAGAGATAAACAAAAGCGTAAAACGTGATTTTAAAATCATTTTTTCCAAAAACTCAACCATATAAACATCAAGATGGTTGGTGGGTTCATCAAGGAGTAAAATATCAGGTTTTTGTAAAATAAGACTAGCTAAGGTAACGCGACGTTGTTCACCACCGCTTAACATATGCACATCGCTGTTTTCAAACTGTTTTAAATCAAACTCTTGCATGACTTGTTGGACTTTTTCATCCAAGCTCCACGCATCGTGAATTTCTAAAAAAGTCGCGAGTTGACTCTGTTCCTCTAACAGAGCAGGGCTATGTTCATGTTCTAGCATCTTTAAAAGTGTTTCATACCGTGTCAATGCATTTTTAAGCTCACTGAGTTGCTCTTCAATGGCTTCTTTGACACTCATCCCTGCCTTAAATGCAGGCGTTTGGTCTAACATGCCTATCTTGATATTTTTTTGAACGATACGCCGTCCTTCATCAGCTCCCAGAGAGCCATGAATGATTTTCATGAGTGTTGATTTACCACCGCCATTTTTTCCGATGATAGCCACACGCTCATATTCATGCAGTGAAAAATCGACTTTGTCTAAGATATGGTTTGTCTCATAGGTTTTGCTGATTTCAATTAAATCTAAAAGTGCCAAATGTGATGCCTCCACATAAGCGCAAGAGCTTTTAATAAGAGCCTAGGTGCTTATGTTTTCGTTATTTTTGGCGTATTATAGCCAAAGTTGAAGATGTAGGGTAAAGCATAACGCTTTACCCCTTTGCGGTAATTACGATTGGAATTGGTTGAGTTTGTTATTGAGATTGTCTGCTAATTTAGAGAGATGATCAGCCGCTGCCGCAATTTCTTCAACACTGCGTGCATTTTGTGAGGTCAATGCATTGATATTGGAGACCATATCTACGATTTTATCAGTGTCCTCAGCAATTTTTAACGAATTTTTAGCACTGGTGGTGACTGAGGAAACGCTTTCATCCATTACTTGTGTTGTACCTAAAATCGTTGTTTCCACCCCGTTAGAAATAGAAGAGAGCCTTTGAATATTTTTAGCATTTTTATTCATCTGGTCTGAGGCATTGACGGTAGATTGAACAATAATGTTGATGGTCGCATTGATTTCGGTGAGTGAACTTTGTGTTCGCTCTGCTAGTTTTCGTACTTCATCGGCAACAACGGCAAATCCACGGCCATGCTCACCAGCACGTGCAGCTTCAATAGCGGCATTAAGTGCTAAAAGATTGGTTTGGTCTGCGATATCTGAGATAACGGTTAAAATTTGTTTGACTTGTTCCGCATCTTTACTCATTTGCTCTAATTGATGCGCAAGTGCTGTTTCTGCTTCACTGGCAAGGTCTACTTCATTACGTAACGTGATAATCTCATTTTTAGCCGTATCAAGTTGCTTTCCTGCTTTTGCAATATTGTTTTTCATGCCCTCAGAGAGTGAAGCCGTTTCTTGAACAAAGTTTTTAATCGAATTAATCTCTTGAATCGTATTGTCAACAATGGAAGAGCTTTTTTCAGCGTTACGTCCTATTTGCATACTCGTTGCACTCAGTTCGCTGGAGACAGAAGCGTTTTCATTGGAAGAGTTTTTTGCATCACTGATGGTATGTTCAAGTGTTACAATCAAGGCATTGAAACTCTCAACAATCTCTTTGATTTCATTATTTTTTTCATAATGAATACGAAAAGAGAGCTTTTTATGTTGAACAAAGTGTTGGATGCTATCGCGAATGAGATGCACACTCTCAATGATGCTTTTTCGGATAATATATCCAAAGATACTACAGGTTACAATGACAACTAAAGAAAAAAGAAGCATCAATTTTTCTGCATTACTTTTATGCTCTAATGCCTTTTCTGCTTCATTCTTTGCTATTTCGCCATTTTGTTTAATATGGGCATCTAAGGATTGTGTAAAAGCAAGAAGAATAGGTCGACTTTTGTTTAATAGTGCAGCCGCCTCAACATTTTTATTTTCTCTGGATAATTTTGTAACACTCTCAATTACTTCAAGTGCTTTAAGTAAAGCAGCTTTGTCTTTTTCCAAAGAAGCTTTATCCGCATCATCTGAGAGCATACTCTCATATTTTTTTAAAGAAGCATCAATACTTTCTTTGACTTTTTTAATGGCTTGTTCACTTTTTTCCATACTTGCAGAATCTTCTGTGGAAATATGCTCCCATAGATTTAAGCGTAAACGATAACCATTTTGCATGGTGTCGTTTAAAAGTAAAATACTTGGAACTGAATTTACATTCGCATAATTTGTCTTTTCGAATACGGCATCTATTTTTGTAAAGCCTATAAATGAGACACCACCCATTCCTAAAATAGCAACGAAAATCATGATATAGAGCTGTTTAGAGATACTCACGGCACCCTCCTTGATGAATATAACATCATTCTAAATCGTATTTCCTAAAAGATACTTGAACTCTTTTGTCTGAAATAAAACTTAATCTATGAATGACAAAATAGTAACAGATAAATGTTGCAAATGTGTTGTATGGTTTAGAAAGTATTGGTTAAAAATTGGTATGATAACGCTCTTAAATGACTCAAGGATTGATGAAATGTTACTAATGATAACAGCACTTTATACCCTCTATATTTTTATCAAACTTTACGCTGCATTCATGGAAATAGGGTTTGTTGCAAAAGCCAAGCATGAAAAAGCGATTATTCTCTCTCCCTCGCATTATATCAAGGCAGCACATTATAAGATTGCTTCTCAAAAATTTTCTATTGTCTCGACATTTTTTGAGCTCCTTCTTTTTATAGCTTGGATGGGTTTTGGACTTGTTTGGCTTGAGAGTTCCCTTGTGAGTATTGAAAATGAAACACTCAAATCTCTTTTATTTATGGCAATTTTTCTATCCATTAATTATCTCTCTTCCTTGCCATTTGATTTTTATCAAACGTTTGGCTTAGATAAAACGTTTGGCTTTTCAACGATTGATATGAAAACTTTTTTGCTTGACCAACTCAAATCCATAGCGATGTTTTTTGTTTTTGGAGGAGCATTTTTTTGGGCGATGGTTACCATCATAAACTCTTTTGAGCATTGGTGGGTGTATGGTTTTGCTTTTTCTTTTATCGTTATTTTGTTTATCAATATGATCTATCCCATCGTCATCGTGCCTTTGTTTAACAAACTTACTCCCCTTGAAGATGAGTCACTGAAAAGTTCTATTGAGGCTCTTTTACAAAAAGCAGGACTTAAAAGCAGTGGGGTGTATAGTCTGGATGCGAGCAAACGCGATAATCGGCTCAATGCGTATTTTGGAGGGCTGGGTCGTTCAAAACGCGTTGTGTTATTTGACACGCTGATTGCAAAACTCAACAAATCTGAACTCTTAGCTGTTTTAGGACATGAGTTGGGACATTTTAAACATGGGGATATTCTTAAAAATATTGTCTCAAGTGGTATCATGCTTTTTATCATGTTTGCTCTTTTTGGCAATCTTCCCGAAGAGCTTTTTGAATCGTTACATGTAAAAGGAGGTGCGCATATGATTTTGGTCTTTTTCTTTCTCTTTTCTCCCGTACTTTCTTTTGCGATGATGCCTTTATTTGGGCTTGTGAGTCGCTACAATGAGTACAGAGCCGATGAATATGGCAGTGAGTGTGAGAGTAAAGAAGCGCTAAGTTCCGCGTTAGTGAAGTTGGCTGATGAAAATAAGAGTTTTCCGCTTTCTCATCCTTTAACGATAGCGCTTTATTTTACGCATCCACCTTTGGTTGAACGGTTGAAAAAACTTGGGATATCTTTTTAGTGCGTATCAAAGAAATCTTACATGTAAGCACACAAAAGCTTCGTGAGGTCACTGATATTCCTCAAAAAGAGGCGATGATTCTTTTAGGGTATAGTTTAGGTCATGATATGAGTTGGCTTATCGCACACAGTGATGAGCTTGTGGAGGAAGATGAACGATTTTGGGAAATGATTCAAAGGCGCTCCAAACATGAGCCTTTAGAGTATATTTTAGGATGTGCTACGTTTTATGGGAAGAGTTTTGATGTGGATAAGCGTGTCTTAATTCCAAGACCAGAGACAGAAATACTCGTCGATAAAGTTGTAGAACTCTCAAAAGCGTTTTCTCATCCGCATATCGTCGAGATAGGTTGCGGAAGTGGGATTGTGAGTATTATGCTCTCTCTTTTACTGCCAAATGCAAGGTTTAGTGCCGTAGACATCTCAGAAGATGCTTTACATGTAAGCTTGCATAATGCGAAGAAACATGGTGTGCAAGAGCGCATCACTTTTGTACATGGCAGTTATTTGGATGGGATAGAAGAGAGCATTGATATCATCGTATCTAATCCTCCTTACATCGCTAATGATGAACCTTTAGGCGTAGGACTCTCCTTTGAGCCTTCTTTGGCATTGTATGGCGGGAATAGGGGAGATGAGATGTTGTGTCATATTATTGATCTGTTTTGCGAACGAAAAGCCAAGCAGTTAGTATGTGAGATGGGGTATGACCAACGTGAAGCAATCACGTTACATGTAAAAGAAAAAAGTTTACATGTGGATTTTTATAAAGATTTGGCAGGGTTAGATAGAGGATTTTGGATAGGGGAGAAAAAATGAAAAGTCTGGTGATTTTGTATGTAGCATTTTTAGGTATTGCACTTGGTGTTGAAATGGCTGCGGGGGCTTTTATAGCGCCTGTGATTTTTTTCCCTCATAAGTATTTGGGTGAGGGTGTTTTGAGCCATTTTCAAAGTGGTATTTTAATGACTCAAGTGTTTTTAAAAACCAATATGCTTTTAATGATTGTGGCAGTGTATAGTCTCTTTTTTGAAATCATCTCATGGATAAAAAAGAGAAATAACGATGTTTTTTCAAGCATTTGTGCTTTTTTAAGTGTAGGACTTACCGCTGTTTTTGTTTTTTACCATACCCCTTTTATCGTTGAAGCACAAGCACAAGGTGCTTTAGCGACTGCGACAGAAGCGTTTAACACGATGCACAAACAAAGTGAAGTGGTAATGAAAAGTTTGATGGTGATTCAATTGAGTTTGTTCTTTAGAAGAGTGTGGTTAATCCAAAAGTAAGAGAAGATTTATGAGTCTTCTCTTACAAAAGAGGGGTTTATAATTTTTAGTCCATTTGGTGGCGAATATAGGTAGGAATATCAAGATAATCATCTTGCCCTTCGTAGCCACCACTTACTTTTTTCATGCGTAAAATACGCTCTTTTTTAATTGCTTCTTGGTTGTTATTGAGCATTTTAAGCTCTTTAGCTGCTTCTGTTTTGTTTTCAAATCCTGTCGCAACAATGGTTACACGAACACTGTTTTCTGCCATATTTTCATCGGTTGTTGTACCAAAAATAACATCAGCATCTTCATCTGCACAATCCATAATAAGCCCCATAGCACTACTGATTTCATTAAGTGGGTAGGTTGGTGGAAGTTGGAAGTGAACAAGCACACCAAGTGCACCATTAATAGACATGTTATCAAGAAGTGGAGATTCAATAGCACTTTTAATCGCTTCAATCGCAGCATCTTCACCAGTGCTTTCACCAATTCCCATAAGCGCCATACCACGATGACTCATAACGGTTTGAACGTCAGCAAAGTCCACATTGATATCACTTTGACCAGAGGAGAGAACCACTAAGCTCATACCACTTACCGCACGACTAAGCACATCATCAACGATTTTAAAGCTATCTTTGATACCAAATTTTGAATCTACGATTGAGAGAAGTTTGTCATTGGGGATGATGACGATTGAATCGCTCTCTTTACGTAAATCATTGATACCCATTTCAGCGAGTTTTGCTCTTTTTTTACCTTCAAACATGAAAGGGCGTGTTACAACAGCAACCGTCAATGCACCAACTTCTTTAGCCGCTTGAGCAACAACAGGTGCCGCACCTGTTCCAGTTCCACCACCAAATCCAGACGCGATAAAAACAATGTCTGCTTTTTCTAATGAAGTTTTAATCTCTTCGTAACTCTCTTGTGCAGATTCACGACCCACTTCTGGACGCATACCCGCACCTAAGCCTTTTTTACCCAGCTGAATTTTTGTTTTAGCTAAACAGTTTTCAAGGGCTTGAGCATCTGTGTTTGCTGCGATTAAATCGATACCATGAATTCCTTCACGTACCATGTGGTTAATCATATTACCACCGCCACCACCAACACCTATTACTTTAATTTTAGCGCCGTAAACACCTTTTGATTCTTCTATGCTAAACCCGTTCATATTTTATTCCCCTCTTTAAAATAATTGTGTTAGTCTGTTCCACAGACGAGATGCAAATCCATCTGTTTGCTCTTCTTGAATATTGGCTAAGTCTTTTAGTTTTTCTTTAGCATTATCCTTTGTCGCAGGCAGTGGTGTTCCAATTTCCTCTTCTTCATCAAAGCTTTCTTCTTCTTGTCTGGCTTGATGATGACGGCTTGGTTCAATCGTCTCATCTTTGTAACGTAGTTTTTTATTTGAATCAATCTCATACGGCGTGAAGTGACCTCCACCATAGAGTACAAGACCGATAGCTGTCGAATAGCTAGGATCCCTGAGTGTTTCAAAAAGCCCATCCATTTCTCTTGGTTTGGCAATGCGAATAGGCACATTGTCAAAAATAGCTGACGCTAATTCCCTGATACCTTCTAGCTTTGTCATTCCACCTGTCAATACAACACCTGCGCCAATTTGTTCTTTAAAACTACTTTCTTCCAGTGTTTTTGCTAAAATCATTAAGGTCTCTTCCACACGCACATAAATGACATTAGAAACAATATTGAGTGATACTTCGTGTGTTGAACCATCATCCCCAATAACAGGGAGTTCAATAAGCTCATTTGAGTTGCTCTTCAGTGAGCCATAATTTATTTTAATCTCTTCCGCTGCACCCAAAGGTGTATGTAAAGCAGTAGAGAGGTCGTTGGTGATATTGAGTGAGCCAACGCCTAAATAATCATTGAAACGCATTGAGTTGCCTGCATGAATCATGATATTACACGTAGCCCCTCCCATATCCATAACAGCAACACCTAGTTCTCTTTCATCGTGGTTTAAAACAGCAATCGCTGAGGCATAACAGCCTAAGACGATATTGTCAATTTCAACACCTGCTGATTTAACCGCTTTTTTAAGATTGCTTAGAGATGATTTTTGTGCGGTGATGATGTGCACTTGAACTTCAAGGCGCGCGCCATTCATGCCCAGTGGGTCTTCAATAAACTCTTGATCATCTACTTTGAAATTATAAGGAAGCACATGGAGCTTTTCATACTCATTAGGAATGTTAGCGTTATGATCAGCCATTTGCATCGCACGATTAATCTCTTTAATGCCAATATCACGATTGGGGATATTGACAATACCACTACTATCAACACTCTTCGTGTACGCTCCTGATATAGAAACAATCACTTTTTCATATTGAGTACCAGCGACACGCTTAGCATCGTTGAGTGCATTGCGAATAGACTTAGAAGCGAGGTCAATATTGGTGATGATGCCTTTTTTAAGACCTTGCGATTTTGCAATACCCGCACCTAATATTTTGATGTCACCATCGTCATTCTTTTGAGCGATAATAGCGCAAATCTTGGTTGACCCAATGTCAATACCTAAAATCGTAGTGCTCAACTATTTTCCTTTATAGTATTGCTCGACTTTGTATGTCGTAGCTAATTTCTTGATAAGGTTTTGATTGAATTCTGTTTGTTTTACTTGAACGATGTTCTCATCAAGCAAACTAACATACTGTTTGACCTTCTCATCATTAAGCAACTTTTGTTCCAAAACTTCGTATAAAATGGCCTTATCACCTATAACTTTAAAACCTTTTTTGTTTGCGTTATCAAACACATAACTTAAAAATTCAGCCGTCTTTGCTTCGTCAAGTCCTGCAATGGCTTTTGTGCTATCGCGTCCTACAAAGCCTATATCTGTACCATTGAATGCATCAAGCCGTGCTGTGGCTTTTTTCTCTAAAGCACTCACTTTCAAATCGGCTAAAAACTCTTTTGTTACACTCTCTTTAGCGGCTTCATAGGTCATTATTTCAGGGAATTTGATATCTTTCACTCTCACAACAATATAATTGTCTTTATACGTAAAAGGTTTAACAACTTCATCTTTGGGAGCTGTTTGAATTTTATCGAGTGGGAATGTTGCATCATCTTCAAAAATAACTTTGGTCTCAGTGGGTGCTAACTCACCTTTTTTGAAAGCTAAGTAAGCTTCCAATGAGCGCTTTTTATCATTTCTAAGTCTTAAATCCGTTGCAAGTTTTGTTTTTGCCTCTTCAAAGCTCATCAACTTTCCATCAGGATGTTTGTAGTTGTGTTTTTCCTCAGCATAAAAAGACTCTAGTGCATTTGTATCCGTAGGCTCTTGTGAAGGGGAGAGTGTGAAAATATCGAGTGTGTAGCTTTTTTTAGTCAAATAACGTGCTTTTTCTTTTTCCCAAAATGCTTTAATATCATCTTCTTTGTATGTGAGATCTTGTGCATCTAAACTGAGTGTTGCGATGGAGAGTCTATCTTCCATAAAAAATGCAGAAGAGAAGATTTCACGCTCTTTTGCAGAAGGTGAGAATTTGAAAAAACGTTCCAATTTAGCATTTAAAATCTCTTTTTCAAGCCCACGCTCATAGTCACTTGGTGCAATACGATTTGATTTAAGAATGGAGTAGTAGAGTTCTTTATCAAAGACACCATTGGTTTTGAAATTTTCAGTAGTGCTTAGGCGTTCAATAACGTCTTGTTTGGTAACGATAAGACCCAAATCATCTGCGAGGTTAAGGAGGAGTGATTGGTTAATCAGGGTGTTCATTACCATTTTTTCTAAACCCATCTGTTCTGCTTGTTCTTGTGTAAGATTGCCGCCTAACAAGTTGTTGTAAAAATTGTAATGATTCGCATAGCCTGTTTGAAAGTCTTGAAGTGAAATGGTTCGGTGTCCCACTTTTGCGACGGAAGATGCACGGTCTTTGTTAAAATCGTAGGCACCCCATCCGACGAATCCTGCACCAACAAAAGCAATGGTACTAATCCAAATTGTAACGACGAGGTATTTTTTATGACGTTGCATCCACGTAATCATTCGTATCCCTTATAAGCGAGTGTATTTTGCTATAATTCTATCTTTATAGTTATTAAATAACCATAAATCGTGCATAACTTCTAACGCGAAAAGGTAAAAACAAGAGAATGAATACGCAATTATTGCTAGAAGAGGATTTACGGCACATTTGGCATCCATGCACCCAAATGAAAGACCATGAGACACTTCCTTTGGTTCCCATCAAACGAGGTAAAGGAGTCTATTTATTTGACTTTGATGATAACGCTTACCTTGATGGTGTTAGTTCATGGTGGGTCAATCTTTTTGGTCACTGCCATCCGTACATCAATCAAAAAGTCAAAGAGCAAATTGAGACCTTAGAACACGTTATTTTTGCGGGATTTACGCATGAGCCGATTGTAAAACTTTCAAAAAGACTCTGTGCTTTAGCGCCTCAAGGGTTAGAAAAATGTTTTTATGCGGACAATGGCTCAAGTGCCATAGAAGTAGCGCTTAAAATGAGCTTTCAATATCATAAAAACAAAGGGGAAAAACGACCTCTTTTTGTCTCGTTAGAAAACAGCTATCATGGCGAAACTATCGGCGCTTTAGCGGTAGGTGATGTGAAGTTATACAAAGAAGTTTTTGACGATATTTTACTGCAAACCCTCCAAGTGCGTGTTCCAAAAGACCAGAGCGAAGAAGCGGCACTTGAAGCAAGTAGAGAGCTTGAGAAAATTTTTAGTCAAAATGCGGGTCGTATTTCAGCGTTTATTATTGAGCCCTTGGTACAATGTGCAGGTGGAATGCACATGTATCATCCCTCTTACATTTCACACGCTCGCAAACTCTGTGATGCATATAATATTCATCTTATTGCCGATGAAATCGCGGTTGGCTTTGGTAGAACGGGTAAGATGTTTGCGTGTGAACATGCAGGTGTTAGTCCTGATTTTATGACACTTTCAAAAGGACTAACGGGAGGTTATCTGCCTCTTTCAGTTGTTTTGACCACACAAAAAGTTTATGATGCGTTTTATTGTGACTACAGTGAATTTAAAGCATTTTTGCATTCACACAGTTACACGGGAAATCCCCTAGCGTGTGCTGCTGCGAATGCGACGTTGGATATTTTTGAACAAGAGGCTATTTTAGAAAATAATCAAGAAAAAATCGCTTTCATGGCATCATATTTGGAGCGATTTAAGAATGCTCCAAATGTAAAAAGCATTCGTCAGACAGGGATGATTGCCGCTGTTGAGCTAAAGGAATATCCGATTGATTTTAGGGTCAATCTCAAAGTGTTTACCCACGCACTCAAACAAGGCGTTCTCCTTCGTCCTTTGGGTAATGTTGTCTATTTTATGCCTCCTTATGTGATTACATGTAAAGAGATGGAGCGCATGATGGATGTGGCGTATGAGGCGATTGTAAGCCTAAATGGTTTATAATAAAACCATTTCAATCAAGGATAAAGAGTGAATATTCCCCACATACCCGTACTTTTAGAAGAGGTCAAAGAGGCGTTTG
>CAYTVI010000035.1:0-2163 GCA_964441765.1 uncultured Sulfurospirillum sp. | reverse complement strand
TTTGATTCAGAAACGTTAGATATGCGTATGAATCCGCACAATACTCTAAGTGCGTATGAAGTCATCAATCACTACCCAAAAGCAGAGTTAGAGCTTATTTTGCGTGAATTTGGTGAAATACATGAGTACAAAAAGATGGCTGAACTGATTTGCACTGCACGAGCAAAAGAGCCTATCAAAAGCGCTAAAGAACTGTCAGCTTTAGTCGCGCGTATGGGTTCAAAAAAGAAGATTCATCCCTCAACCCTTTTATTTCAAGCCATTCGCATTGAAGTAAATAATGAACTTGGCGTCCTTAGCCAGCTTTTGGAAAGTATCAAAAATGCACACTTTGAGGAGTGCATTGTGGGGATTATCTCTTTTCACTCGTTGGAAGACCGCATTGTCAAACAGACCTTTAAGCTATGGAGTCAAAACTGCATTTGTACTCCTGAAGTGATGCGTTGTATGTGTGGAAACCATCATGCCATAGGCAAACTTGTGAGTAAAAAACCTATTGAAGCGAGCCATGCAGAGATGAAAAAAAATCCTCGAAGTCGCAGTGCGAAGCTTCGTGTGTTTCAGATAATAAAGAGCGTGTGATGGACGATAAAAACGAACTGTTAGAAGAGTATGATGCGGAAGGACGTGTTGAGAAAAACCTTGATTTTCGTTTTTTGATACTCGTGTATATGGTCATATTTGTCGCTTTTTTACTAATACTTCCTAAAATCTATATCAAAAATCAAATCTACTACATGAGTCGAGATATCCACAAACTTTACAGCGAATATTCTATTTTAAGTGAAGAAAACAGAGTTTTGAAACAAAATTTGGAAAATATGCGCTTTAAGAACCAAATTTTAGACACCATGTACATCGAATAAACCGTGTTCAATGCTTTTACATGTAAGGATTTGCTGTGATACGTTCTCTCATTCGCTTTGCGATTGAAAAATCGATTTTAAACCATATTTTTCTTCTTTTTTTAGTGGTGCTTGGCATCTTTTCTTACGTTCAAATTCCTAAAGAGATTTTTCCCCCTTCCAATTTGGATGCAATTTCCATCAGCGGCGCATATGAGGGCACAAGCCCTGAAGTGCTTGATCGTATGGCGGTGAAGGTTATAGAAGAAGAACTAATCAATCTAAGCGACATTGAGCGTTTGGAAAGTACGGTTAAAAATGGGACGTTTTCTATCACCGCGTACCTCAAAGAGAGTGCTGATAAAAATGAACTTTTAGATGACATCAAAGATATTGTAGCGGTGGGCAGACGGGATTTGCCCTCTGATATGAATGAACCTGTGGTCAAAATCGTGAAGCAAGCTTTTCCTTTGGTTGTGGTCGCCATTGCCTCCAATGCACCTAAAGAAGCGATGCTCAACGTGGCTTCTGCGCTTAAAAGTGATATTGCGATGTTGCCAAACTTAAGTGAGATTCGCATCACAGGTGATGCTGACAAAGAGTTAGTGTTGAAAATTGATGAAAAAAAATTGAGCGCTTATGGTCTTGGTGTTGAAGAAGTTTACAGCGCACTCTCAAATCTTAGCACAACATTTCCTATTGGGTTGATTAAAGAAAGAGGGAAACACCTCTTCATTAGTACCATGGGTGGTGAGCAGAATATTAAAGCTATTGAGGAGAGTTGGCTCAGTGTGGGGACAAAAAAGATACAGCTTAAAGAGATTGCGCATGCTTCTTTTATGCTTGAAGATGCGAAAGAAGCTTCACATTTCAATGGAAAACCCAACCTTTCCATCACCATCAATAAATCCAAAGAAGGCAATGCCATTGAGCTTGTCAAACAGATAAAGACCCTTTTAAAACAGTATGAAAGTTCCTATCAAGACTATGAGTTTAAAGTCTACAGCGATACGTCTATTTGGATACGAAACCGCCTTAATACGGTTGTGTCTAATATTATTTTTGGTTTGGTTTTGGTAGGTTTTTCTATTTACTTGTTTATCAACGCGCGTGTTGCTTTTGTCGTAACGATTGGTATTCCTGTGAGCTTTTTGATAGGGCTGATTGCATCGCAAATGTTAGGCTATAGCCTCAATATGCTCTCTCTTTTAGGTGTTTTAATGGCATTAGGAATGCTGGTTGATGAAGCTATTGTGGTGAGTGAAAATATCTATCGGCACTTGGAGATGGGTGAAGATATCAAAACGGCGACCATTGA
>CAYTVI010000034.1:6228-21565 GCA_964441765.1 uncultured Sulfurospirillum sp. | reverse complement strand
TCATCGCTTAGTGCTTCATACATTGCTTCTAACGCATTGATTTTTTTAACACGATTGGCATAACCTTTAACAATGCGGTCATTTTGTGTGCCAAAAATTTTTCGAAAAATGGTGGTAAATAGCATATGTAAACCCTCTGTTTTAGTAAAAGACAAGATTTTATCATACTTTTACTATCTATTTGATAAAACTACGCATCTGATTTGAGGAAATAGAAAATGAAACTTTTTTTACTAGCCATCATCTGCTTTTCAAGCGTATGGGGAAAGAATTTAGAAGCGTTTAAAACCATCCAAAGTGATTTTATTCAAAATGTGACCAATGAACAACAAAAGACCATTCGCTACGAGGGAAAGTTTTATGCCACTCAGGATAAAAAAGCGTTATGGATTTATGACAAACCGGTGGCAAAAAAAATCTACTTTAATGACACAAAAGTCGTTATCATCGAGCCTGAATTAGAGCAAGTCATCATCACAACACTTGAAAACACTCCAAATATTGCACATCTCATTGCACAAGCAAAAGAAATTGCTCCTAACACATATGCAACAACGTTTATGGAGACAACCTATACCATCTATACAACAAAGAATGCAATCGAAAAAGTAATCTATAAAGACAAGTTGGATAACAGCGTTGAAATTTTATTTTCCAATCAATCCACCAATCTTTTTTTAGATGAAGTATTATTTAATGCAGATATACCATTGGGATACGATGTGATTCGACAATAATGATTTACATGTAAAGATTTTAAAGTTCTTGGGGTGGAAGAGGTTTTCCAAAATAATAGCCTTGGAAATTCTGACATCCCATTGCTTTTAACATTTCAAACTGCTCCTTCGTTTCAACACCTTCTGCAATCACTTCCATATTAAACTTTGTTCCTATTGAAATAATTGCTTCAACGATGAGCGCATCGCTTTTTTGATGCAAGAAGTCCCAAATAAAAGATTGGTCAATCTTGAGTTCATTAACACTCAGTTCTTTGAGGTATTGAAGGCTTGAATAGCCTGTCCCAAAATCATCAACGGAAAGAGAGATACCAAACAGTTTGAGCTCTGTAATTTTTTCCAAAGCACTTTTTGTATCACCAATTAAAAGACTCTCTGTCAACTCTAAACGAATCAAAGATGGGTTAATATGTGCCCGTTGTATGGTTTCTTTGACTAAAGTTACAAAATTTTCTTGCTCAAACTGTCGTGCACTGACATTGACTGAAATACGCCATTGTGATTTTTGAGTATCTTCTTGCCATAACGAAACTTGTCGAACAGCTTGTTCTAAAACCCATTGTCCAAGAGGCACAATCAAGCCTATCTCTTCACACAATGGAATAAATGCGGCGGGTGAGACCATGCCTCTTTTGGGGTGAATCCATCGAATCAATGCCTCCACACCTATGATATGTGCCTCCTTATTGACTTGCACTTGGTAGTAAAGCTCAAACTCTTTTCCTTCGATGGCATCACGCAATTCTTGAAGCATCAGGGATTTTTCTTCCATGATTTTTTGAATATTTTCATCAAAAAACCGAACCGTATCCTTCCCAGCACTCTTCGCCAAATACATAGCACTATCCGCCCTACTCATTAACACTTCACAACTCTCATTTTCGCTTAAAAGTGTTATCCCAATACTCGCACTTAAATAAAATGAGTGCCCATCAATCCAAAAAGGCTCTTTACTGACCTGTAAAATCTTTAATGCAATCTCTTCAGCACTTAAAGCCGCTTCATGGATATGTAATCCCAAATTTGGAAGTAAAATAGCAAATTGATCCCCACCAAAGCGAGATACAAGCCCTTGATTTAAAATACAATGCTCTAACCTTAATGCCATCTCAATCAAAAGAGCATCTCCACTGCTATGCCCTTTTAAATCATTAATAGATTTAAAATTATCTAAATCTAAAAAGAGCAATGCTCCTTTTGTGTGCGTGTTTTTACACGATTGTAAGGCAATTTTGAGATGCTCGCTCAACATCGTTTTATTTGGAAGTCCCGTTAAAGCATCATAGTACGAAAGCTTAACAATACTCTCTTTTTGTAAAAATGAGTTTACTGCAAAACCAATATCGCCCGCAAGCTCTTCAATCATTCCACGTTCTTCTGGTGAAAAGCCACCCTCTAAAGTTGTTGCAATACTGAGTGTCCCTAGAGGATACTTCGAAAATTTATCGCTTGTAAGCGCCGTAGCATAAGCTTCTGTGATACCATAAGGTTCAATGATATCGTTACATGTAAAAGGAAGATTTTTGCTGTATGGCGTCACGATGAGAGAGGTATTGTGTTTAAAAACATACTCTTCCATGGCGTTGGTACTTTGTGCATTATCACACCCTTGTGACTCTTTTACATGTAAACTTCCTTCTTCAAATAAGGTGATTTTAACACAAGCAAAAGAGTCATTGTTAAAGAGACAAAGTGCTGTTTCATGAAGAAGCTCTTCAAGTGTTTTTGTGGTAATCAAGATTTGATTACTGTCTGCAACCGTACGCAAAATCGAATACAAATGCTTTTGATGCGCATAAGCCGCTTCAAGCTCTGCGCTTTTTTCAACCAAGCCTTTTGTACGTTCATTCACCAATTTTTCAAGCTCTTTTTTCTGTTCTACATCACGTTTTGTTTGTTCTTTAATCGTAAAATACATCAAAATGAGTAAAAAACTCATCACTCCTATACTAAAAATAACCTCTTTATAAAAAAGCTCCATCACAGGATCGAAAAGAACATTTTTTGGAATCCGAATACTCGTAAGTCCTCTCACGTCTCCTATCTTATAATCATACGCTGTTGTGTACCGACGCGCAATATAAGGTAAAACTTCCTCTTTTTTTCCATGACACGAAAGACAGTATGGCTCAATCCGCAAAGGAGCTGAAAAAAAATAAAACTCTTTTTCTCCATCGCTTAGTAGCTTCATTTTTTCATTTTCTTGTGGATTTTTATTAAAATACTCAATCATCTCTTCTTCAAGCTTATCCGCTTTATTTATGAGATTTCGAGGACGTTCAGAGACATTTCGAATGGTAATGCCATCTGCGGAGCGTTTGCTAAACTCTTCACTGATATAAGATGAGGCATGTGCAGGTAAAAAGCCAACGGTAGCATCACTTAAATCGATACCGCTGGCTAAAAATTGCTGATGGTAAACATAACGCATAGAGACAAAATAGTCTTGAAGTGTTTTAGATTTTGAATAGGCACGCTTTTGTACGAGCTCTTCAGATTTATGATAGAGATAGACCACCACAATGGATTGAGCCATAACAATAAAAAAAGCTATAATCCAAAAAAGGCGTTTTGTAAGATTAAGTTGACTCAATCCTACCTCCTTTTTTAATCTAGTCTGATTTTAGTACTTCTTACCTTATAGCTTATTGAGCCTCTTTTGAAAAGGTTCGCAAGAAAAAGTATCCTACAATTCCAGAAAGAAAAGACCCTAGTAAAACAGCAAGTTTATCTGCGTAGTGAAAAGCATCACTATCATTAAAGGCTAGCGTATTGACAAACAAACTCATGGTAAAACCGATACCCGTCAAGACAGAAACACCATAAAGCTGTTTCAAATTTGCCCCTTGTGGCAAGACAGCAAATTTGAGCTTAATTGCAAGATAGCTGAAGCCAAAAACACCCACTTGTTTACCTAAAAATAGACCCAATAAAATCCCCAAAGAGATATCTGATAAAAGAGAAGAGACTTCTAAGCCTTTCAAATCGACTCCTGCATTCACAAAGGCAAAAACAGGTAATATAAAAAACGCTACCCAGTAATGTAAATCATGCTCCATCTCTTTGAGCATTGAAAATCGCTCGCCATTTTCCTTAAAAGAGTACAATGGAATGGTAAATGCCAATGCCACACCTGCGATGGTTGCGTGAACACCTGATTTTAAAACACTGAGCCACAAAACAACCCCAATAAGAATATACGCTGCTTTTTTAATGACATGCATACGATTGAGCGTAATCAATCCTATTAAACATACCGATGCTATTAAAATTGAAAGAAGCGATAAATCACTGGTATAAAACAGTGCAATAATCACAATCGCACCCAAATCATCAATAATAGCCAATGCCATCAAAAAGATTTTGAGTGAAACAGGTACACGCTTTCCTAATAAAGAAAGAATCCCAAGCGCAAAAGCAATATCTGTCGCTGTCGGAATTGCCCAACCTTTCATCGCAAAAGCATCACCTTGATTAAATAAAACAAAAACCAGTGCAGGAACAATCATCCCTCCAAGTGCTGCAATCAACGGTAAAACCACTTGCTCTTTTGAAGAGAGTTCACCTTCTAAAACTTCTCGCTTAACTTCCAAGCCTATCAAAAAGAAAAAAACTGCCATTAACCCATCATTCACCCACAAAAGTAAAGGTTTTGCAATACCAAACGTTCCAAAAGTAACTTGCACAGGGATATGTAAAAAAGAGGTATAAAAATCTGTCAAAAAGCTATTTTGAAGGAAAAGTGCTAAGATGGTTACAAAAATGAGCAAAAGTCCCGAAGAGGATTCTTTCTTAATAAATTCTTCCATAGTATTAAACATAAAACTCCTTTTAATTCTATTTTAATAATAGCATACAGGCGTAAACAGTTTCTAAATCAGAATATTATTTGCCTAAACAAAAGTTTCCAAACATTTTATCTAAAATTTCATCTCGTTCAAAGGCTGTGGTGATAGAAGAGATAGCGTAGATGGCTTCATTGATGTGAAATGCAAAGAGTTCTAATTCGCCTTGTGTGAGTAAACGTAAACTCTCTTCAATCGTTTCATAGGCTTTTTTAACGGCACTTAGTTGACGAAGAGATGTTAACATCGTTGTATCGTCATGTTCTGTGGTATCCAAGATAGCATTTAAGGCATCAACTAAAAGGTGTGTACTTTCATGGCAAGAGAGTGAAATGATATCATCTGTTCCAAATAAAGAACGATCAAAAAAAGAAGGAAGATCAGATTTGTTGAGTACATTAAGAACATGTTTATCGTAAGCATGTTCTTTTAAAAGCTCCATAATCGTCCTGTCTTCTTCATCGCTTGCTCGACTATTATCAAACATAGCGATAACAATTTCCGACTCTTCTATCGCTTTTAAAGAACGCTCTATTCCTATTTTTTCAATGACATCACCTGCTTGTCTAATGCCTGCAGTATCGACAATTTTGACCAAATGGGTTCCAATACGAAGCTCTTCTTCAATGGTATCACGTGTTGTACCTGCAATATCACTGATAATAGCTCTATCATAACTTAACAATTTATTGAGAAGTGAACTTTTCCCTACATTAGGTTTTCCGACAATAGCGACTTTAAAACCTTGTATTAACCCTTGTCTTCGTTTGCTACTTTCATACGTTTTAAGGAGTTTGGCATGAAGGTTCACCAATTTCGTTTCAATCTGCCTAAGCATATCTAAGGGTAAATCTTCCTCTGCATAATCAATATTCACTTCTACAAAGGCTAAAATTTCAACCAAAAGTTCTCTTACATGTAAAACAAAATCACGCAATTCGCCTTTGAGCTGTCGTGTTAACATTTTGGCAGCATCAACACTCTTCGTTTCAATCAAAGCGGCAATGGCTTCGGCTTCACTTAAATCAATTCTACCATTTAAAAACGCCCGCTTTGAAAATTCTCCAGGGTTTGCAAGACGTACGCCATGAGCCATGAGTGTTTCTAAAATTATCTGTGCAACGACAACACCACCGTGGCATTGAAATTCGACCACATCTTCTGAGGTAAAACTGTGAGGAGCTTGAAAATAGATGATAATGGCTTGATCAATAGGATCATTCATTGTATCATGCAAAAAACAAAGAGTTGCTTGACGAGGGATAAACGCTTCTTTATGGGAAAGTATTTTCGCAAGGCTCAAAGCGTTGGGACCACTCACGCGCACAATGGCAATGGAACCAACTCCTGAGCTTGTAGCAATAGCAGCTATCGTATCTATGCGTTTTTCCTATTAAAATCATTGACGACGATAAATTTACCGCCTTCACGTCCAGACTTAATTCCGACGTATTTTTCAGGAAAAGCCGCACGCAAAGATTCGAGTGCGATTTTAATCAAAACACCGTCTAAAATTTTTGTTTGCCCTCTTCCGCTGTTACGGATACGTTCAATCACAGGAACAAGATACTTTTCAATCATCTCTTCTTGGTTTTTCAAAAACTCTGCTATTTCAAGACGAATATTAAGACCATATTTAAGATTAATCCAGTTGTAGAGTAAATACGAAAGTGCTTTATAACGATACCCTTCTTTGCCAATAAGCAAAGCGGCATCTTCTCCACTAAATTCAATCAAAATCGTTTCATCATCGTATTTAGAAACGATTGGTTCAGCAAGCGTAAAACAACTGTATTTAAAAAGATTTTTAACCTGAATGCGTACTTCGTCAATGACATCATTAACAGCGCGTTTTTCTGATTGAAAATTGTGTTCAACGGGTGTTGCTGCGATGACATGACGAGGCTCTTTTGGAGCTTGATGCACTACTTTTGGTACTTCATGTTTTACTTCGACTGCTTTACTTGTATCTCGTTGCGGTTCTTTTGAAACATGTTCGACTTTAGCTGAAGAAGGCACGGCTTCATCAGCTTTGGCGAACTCTTTATTTTTAGATTTATTGCGTCTATTTTTATTGCGTCTGCTACGCTTTTCATCACCAGAAACTGATGGCACACTTTGTGTTTGAAGTGCAGAGCCCTCTTTTTCTTTAGGAGTATTTTTTGTAAATGATTCTCTTGGCTCACGTTCTTCTCGTACAGGTTTTGACCCTTTACGCGCTACTTCGATGATAGCATTTTTTTTAAACATTCCTAAAAAGCCGTTAGAACCATTTTGAAGAATGTTTATTTCTAAATCAATCACCGAACAAGACAACTCACTCGCAGCTTTAGAATACGCTTCTTGAAGTGTTGGTGCTTCGACTTTGATCATTTTTCTGCCTTTTGTTCTTCATTCTTTTTTGCAAAAAGTCTGTTGACATAAAACTGTTGAACAATCGATGCTAGGTTGTTTGTAAACCAATAAAGTGTCAAACCAGCAGGGAATGTCACAAAGAAGAAGGTAAAAATGAGTGGTAAAAACTTCATAATTTTTTCTTGCATTGGATCATTAAACGTTGTAGGTGTGATTTTTTGATGAATAAACATCGTTAATCCCATTGCGACAGGAAGAATAAAATAAGGATCCATCACAGCCAAATCATGTACCCACAATATCCATTCAGCGCCTTTTAATTCAATCGCATTTTGAAGCACACGATACACGGCAAAAAAGACAGGAATTTGAAGTAAAATCGGCAAACATCCACCCATTGGGTTGGCACCATGTTTTTTATAAAGCTCCATCATGTGAGTATTAAGCTTTTGCTTATCGTCACCGTATTTTTTTTGAAGTTCTTTGACTTTAGGAGCTAACTCTTTAAGCTTGTTCATAGACACCATACCCTTATAGGTCAAAGGATAAAGCACCAAACGAACGATAATCGTCATAACAACAATCGCCCAACCCCAGTTCCCAAAAATACCATGAAGGTATGAAAGAAGTGTAAAAAGTGGCTTAGCAATGAATGTAAAAAATCCATACTCTACCACATCGGTAAGTTCAGGATGAATGGATTTTAAAAGTTTAAAATCTTTTGGTCCGATATAACCACTCACTTTGAAATCATTATTGCCTTTGATAAACACTAAAGGGTCACTCTCTTTTCCAATCGTCACAACCGTATCAAGCCCTTGTGTCAACTCATACATAAATGTCGTGTAATATTTATCTGCATTAGCAACGATACGTGCTTTATCAAATCGCTCATCGCCTTTAGCACTACCATCATCAATCGTTTTAATCGTACCGTCTGATTTTTTAATCAAAGCACCATGAAATGTGTAGCTATCAAGTGCCACACTTGGGCGAAAACCTGCTGTAATAAAATACTCTTTAGGCTCGCTTAGCTTTACATGTAAATCATAATTTCCCGCAGGATAAAAGGTAAGTGTTTTGGTGACAACAGTACTTCCAAGTGTTTGGGTCAAGACTAAGGTACTTCCTCCCTCAGCGACATCAACACTGCTTTTATCTGCACTGTAAGACATCACAAAGGCATCTGCATTCAACGCTTTATCACTAAATCTCACTTCTAAAGGCAATAAACCCTGCGTTGCATCAATAAGCTGGAAACGCTCACCTTTATCGTCTTTGTACTTACCTTCTAAAAGATAAAACTTTGCAATTCTTCCCAATCTATCAATCTGCAATTCATACGAAGCTGCTTTAATCGTAGCAATAACTTCACCCTCTTTCGCCGCAACAACAGGAGCATTTGCCACATCAGCTGCTACAGGTGTTTTAACTTCTGGCGCACTTGTGGGATTTGTTTGTGTTTGAGATGAAGAGGTTGTGGAGTTTGTCTCAAGAAGAGGCGCTTTAGGGATAAAAAAATGATCATAGACCGCAAAAAATAAAAATGAAAGTACAGTTGCGACGATAATGCGCACTTGGGGGGTTAATTTATCTAGCACGAGTTTCCCTTTATGTCAAATGGTTTAAAAGCTTTTACAACGTAAAAACTTTGCTTATCTTTGGGTATAAACCAAAAATGAATCGTTTTGGGTGTTTGTTTAGGAAGTAGCACAAAAGAAGATGAGAACAACTTTACAACAACAGGATAATCAATCCCACCATCAAAAAGCTGATTGCATTTTAAAATACGAATCACACTGTAAAAGAGAGCTTTTAAAAAACCATTGTGTAGAAGTTGCTCTTTGGCGTACTGCGAACAAGTAGGATAATATCGGCAACTTCCATAGCCAATCAGTGTAAAAAACCTCTGATAAAGCTTTATCAAAAACAATGCTAAAGATTTCATTCTCTAAAGCAATCTAATTTTTTCATCGACCAGACAATGCCTTTCTTGAGTGCCTCGTACGACATATGATTCATCTTCTCTTTTGCTACAAAAACATACACACCATCACGCAACGAATCTTGAATCTCTAAAAAAACTGCCCGTAGTCGTCTTTTCGCTAAATTTCGCTTTATGGCGTTTCCGACTTTTTTACTTGCCGTAAACCCAACTTTTTTCGTTGCATCGTAATGGTAAAAAACTAAGGCACAATCACTGTGCCACTTTTTTGCATGATTGTAAATGTAAGAATACTCTTTTGTTACCTTAAGAGTATCGTACGCTTTTAAACGGCCAATCTTTTTCTACCTTTAGCACGACGTGCTGAAATGACTTTTCGGCCACCTTTTGTCTTCATTCTAAGTCTAAAACCGTGTGTTCTCTTTTTAGGAGTACTGTGAGGTTGGTACGTTCTTTTCATCAAAAATTCCTTCTCGAAAATATAATTTAAGGCAAGGATTTTACCTTAACTTTACTTAAAATTGCATAAGCTTCACTTAAGCCACTTTTACATGTAAAACCTTACCGTAACTCTAACACCTCTTTTTTGAGTGCTTCTTTATCAACTTTTGCTTCAGTTGAACTAAGATGCGGTAATTTTTCTTTATAAACAATAATGTTTGGAATCATGTGATTTGGAAGATGCTCTTTGAGTTCAAACAAAATTTCATTTTTAGAGATTTCGCGCTGTGCACTATAAACCATCACAATTTCTTCTTCACTCTTTTCATTTTCAATGGAAAAAACGGCACACGCTTTTACAAGAGGTAAGCGTTCATGCACCACACTTTCAATTTCCACGGGGCTGATGCGAAAGCCTCCGACTTTTATCATATCGTCTCGTCTGCATACAAAATAAAGATAACCCTCTTCATCACGGTACACATAATCTCCACTTGCAACAACGATTTCATCGGTCAAATCACCTTCTAAATTGACACAATTTTTCAAAATCTGAATGCTTTTAAATCGTTGTTGCGTATCTTCTTTTGATTTCCAAAATCCTTTATAGACATAGCCTCCACGATGAATAAGCTCTCCTACTTCTCGTGGTTTACATTCATCGCCATTTTCATTGATAACGTGGATTTCAACGCCAGGAATTGGCTTTCCAATGGAATTGGGACGAATTTTAAGCTGAGAAGGGTCTAAATAAGTCGAGCGAAAGGCTTCGGTTAAACCGTGCATGGAGTAAAAATGTGCACTGTTAAAACGCTCTTCTATATCACTTATCATCTTAGGCGTTATCTTCCCACCTGAGGAGGTCACGATGCGTACATTGCTTAAGAGTTTTGGATGTGGAAGGCGTTTAGCATCTCCTTCAAACATCTGTGTGATGTGCGGAGGCATACATGGGATGATGGTCACTTTATCGTTGATGACATGGTTGAAAAAATCGGCTGGTAAAACCAAAGAATGCAATGCAAGTGTTGCATGATTGTAGATGGCACAAAAAATTTGATTGAGACCATAGTCCAAGATAAAGGGCAAGATACCCGAAATGACATCGCTCTCTTTTAAGTGAAGGTAGTTTGATACAACCCGAGCACTGTCTATCAAATTTCGGTGCGTTATAACAATACCTTTTGGAAATCCAGTCGCTCCAAAGCTATAGGTAATCGCCGCATTTTTATAATCCATAATATTACATGTAAAAACATCACTGCAACATTTATAAATCTCTTCAAACGAGACGATATCGCGCTCAATCGCTTCATAGGTAACAATTTTTCCACTGTACGCAATCTCATCAATGCTTTTTATCTTTGCTTTATCGGTGATAATACACGCCATCTGACAATCGTTGACGATGTGTTGGACTTGTTCGGGTTTGAGTAGGCGAGAAATGGGTACAAAGATATATTCTGTAGAGAGCATCGCTAAAATGGCTATGATTTGCTCACTGCTTTTATGCGAATAAATACCAATGCGTGAGCCACTTGGAAGATTGAGTTCTGTAAAATAGCGTGCAATTTGATTGACTTTTTTAAATACCTCAGCATAACTTAAACGCGTTTGTCCATCCACAATCGCAATATTATCGGGACACACACGATTGGCTTTTTCAATAAGGGCACGAATACAATTGATTGACATTATTTCTCCTCTTTTTGTGGATTTTCCATCCCTAATGTCCAGATGGCATAATCATAGTCCATAACAATGTTAGGAATGGCATGGACATTCATCACTTTCTTGTAAAAGAAGCTTATAATCGCTTCAACCTCTTCATAATTTAACACTTTGGTAATACCACCCGTTAAAACGATGGTTTTTAAAAGCTCTAGTTGCAAGGTCACATACAGAGGATTCAGGCGTGAAACTTTGTACAACACCAAAAAGATGGAGAGTTGCATCAAAATGCGAAGAGCCTTCTCACTTTGCTCATCCAAAATATCTTCCGTTACATTCAGATACGCCAACAATTCATAGACAAACTCGTTGTTCTTTGCAGCAAAAACAAGCGTTTCTCTTGATTTATAAACCCCTAATTTTTTAAAGACCAACCTATCGTATCCGCTTTCACTTACGATGTTATCGCGCACCAAATCTCGGCTGTAGTGAATATCTGTCGTCGCTCCACCGATGTCAACCACAATGAAAGGATTGACCACGTCAAAGTTTGCATCAATGAGTGGCAAAGAACGGTTCACGATGTAAGGTGTTGAATAAATCTGATTAGCGGTGATTTCATAAAGATGTTTGATATCTTCCTTACCTACAATATCGGCTTGGTAAAGGTTGGTAAGGTACTCTTTGAGCTCATTACCATTGACATGTAATTTGTGCGTGATGATGTTCGAAAGCACGACCAAATTAGGCAAATGCTCTTTTAAAAAGCTGGCATCTTGCGCCGTTCCTACATAAACGATATTGCTGTACTGTACGTTTTCAAGATACTTTAAAAGCTTCTCATCAAATACATTACCAATGCCATCAATCCCACCCACGATAATCACCACATCCACTAACTCACTCGGGGCTTTGCTCTCTTCAATTTTACTGTACAAAATCGTATCAATGATGTTAATCCCCGAATTAAACGCGATATTTTTCGCAAATTTAAGACTAAATGAGTTGGTAAGCCCAATAATGAGCGTACTTAAACCTCCATTGGCTGAAGAGCAGATAAAAATATCTTCCTTTTTGTACTGCGAAAAGATATCGCCGCATTTAGTCACCAAATCATCGTAAATATCTTTTTTAAAATCACGAAAATATTGGCTAATCCCACTTGTCTGACACACTTTAAAATAGGTACTACCCACATCAATTAAGAGTTTACTCATAACATCGCTCCTATATCATGGATAATTTTATTGATGACTTCCGTCTGCGTTGGAGGCAAATTGACTTTGGATTTTTCATACGCAAAACAACGTTCAGGAAGCGGTAAATTGCCTTTGTCAATAATGCGAATATTGCCCTCATCATCGCGAATCGTAATCACCGCATTGTGATTGATGATGTGTGGGGAAAAAGGTACATCAATAAGTCCACTTTTTATCGTATTGAACACTTTACGCCACAAGGTATCGGCTGGGTCATTAAAGACGGCGTCCATAATGGCACGTACTTCAAGTTCCAAGTTCTCTTCTTCAGCTTCATCACGAATAACCGGTAAGCCTTTGAGGGTGCGAAGCGTGTATTTGGTGTTGGCAACCGATTGGGCGTTGCATTGCATGGTCGGAATGCCAAAGGCTTCATCACGGGTTTTGATGATGATTTTATCGGCTCTTACCATCGCTGCGATGACCGTATTGGTGTTAATGAGTGAATCGGAAAGTTCTTTATTTCTTGGAAACGCCCCCATCCATTGATGGTAGACAAGGTTGATAATCGCATCTTCCCCACCAAACATATTGGCATATTCACGCGCTAACTTTTTTAACACATTAGAGGTGACGATGTCTTGCATCATCGAGCCATTTTGAGAAAAACTGACCGAAAAAGACTTCACGCCCTCTTCAATGGAAAGAAGCATTTCAATGAGCTGAATGACGATAACAATACACGGAGGCACAAGCGTTGCAGTCAGTGGTCCAAAGGATTCACGGTTAATCGGCTCATTAAGCGTTGAGTACTTAGCACACACTTTATCCACGTATTTCCAGTATAAAAAGGCTTTATCCAACGGGAAATTTTTAGAATAAGGAAGCATATAGGTAATTGGTCCACCCTCAATTTCAAAAATACCAGAAGCCAATGCCGTCTCTACCAAAAGACGTGCATCGGGTGTACCGTGGCGAAGACTGACAGGTTTATTAAAGTGCGTTATCATCTTGCGTGTGGTGCGATAACCATGGTTGACCAAAGGATAACCATTGAGCATATCCATCTCGTTTTCTTCTGAGAGTGCGAGCATCTTCTTCGCCATCGCATAATCATTTAAACGGGTATTGCTATCAACCGTGAGAGGTAAAACATCGATATCTGCTCCCATAAAGGTTTCGTAGAGTTGAAACATCTTTTTATAGGTTGGAAACCCACCACGAGGCTGAACCAAAACACCTTGTCGTTTTTTGAAATGGTGTGAGATAAAAAGCTCTTTGGGAGCGTTTGTGATGAAGTGTTCAATCTCCTCAAAATCAAAACTATCCGCATACTCATTGCGGGTGATGACATCGCGCTCTTTTTGAAGTAAACTCATGCCCTCTCCTTCATGTAGCGCTCTAATTCATCTAAGCCTGTGTTCAAATCCACTTGATGAAACACCAAATCAAAACCATACGATTTGTATTTGGGAATGATATCGCTTTGTTTGGCTTCACCTACGGCTAAATTACCACCAATGACAAACGTAACATCTTTCAGTTCGTATTCGGAACGCAAAAATTGCAAATCACGAGACCAACCCTCAGCTTCACCGTTAAGTGAAGAGATAAGAAGTATCTTCGCATCCGTTTCAACCACCGCATCAATAAACTCTTCCAATGAAGTATTAACACCTAGGTTAAACACCTCAAATCCTCTTGCTTGCAACGAAATATCGATGAGTCTATTTGCGACCACATGGATATCATTTCCCACTACTCCCGTAACAACTTTCATCATGTTTGCCTAAAATTTTTGTATAATTTTTGCATTCTAGTCAAAAAAAAGTAAAGAAGCTATTAACAGGAGAAGAAATGAAATTTTATACCGCAGACCTATGTGATAAATACCCAAATGATGTCCGTGTTCTCGAACCTCTTTTTAAATCGTACGGTGGGGCTAAAAAAATGATGGGACAAATCGTTACCGTGCAACTTCCAGGAAGTAACAAAACACTTGCTGAGTTTTTGAAAACAACACAAGGGGATGGAAAGATTGTCGTGGTCGATGTTGATGCGCAATACACAGCGGTTGTGGGCGATAATTTGATGAAATTTGCATTAGACAATAATTGGGCAGGAATGGTTATCAATGGCTACGTTAGAGATACAAAAAATACCAAAGAGATTGGTGTAGGGCTTTTTGCTCTTGGAACATGTCCTAAAAAAACAATGGAACCTCGTGATGGAGCTTTACATGTAACGTTTTGTTTTGCAGGTGTTGCGTTTAAGGAAGGCGATTATCTTTATGCCGATAGAGATGGTATTATTGTCTCTCATCTGCCTTTGGAGATGTAAAACACTCCTTCATTATCTCACTCCAATCCCTATCAAAGTGTTTGCGAATAAACGCTTTGGTATGGGGTAACGAGCACCTTGAACAATCTAAATGCACAACATTTTCATGCACAAACCATGCACTTTTTTTTGAAGCAATGCTGCATTGACTCTTTATCACACTATTTTTTTCGATTGTTAGTCCATCATCATTAAAACGAAAATGCGGACAAGCGCATAAATAGCAATTGAGATAACTCACAGAATGGCATTTTTGTTTGTTAGCATACAAAAGACAAAATGCAGGCTCTTTTTCGACCATATTTTCAAACACAAAATAATCAATCATTGCCTCTTTTGTGTACCCTAATGTCATTAATTTGTTTATAAGAACTGTGTGTTTGTGTGCATGTGATACAAACCATGAAAAATAACTCATTGTAATCCACTTTCTTGCTAAAAATCAGCCTTTTTTATTGTAAAATTCCCCCAAAGGAATGATATGAAAAAAATTTTTACCATTTTAGCACTTATTTCCGTTTTGTTAGCAGATAATAATAGTGATTTAGATGATATCACAGAAGAAGATGTTCCTAAAATACTCTCTATTATTAAAGATGGTACCAAGGAGAGTTTGCCTATTATTTTAGATGAATACACAACTGTTTTTGATGTTGTAAGCTTGGAAAATGGCATCGAATATAAAAACCATATCAATTCAATGAATGAGCACATCAAAAGCATCTTAAAAGCTGACAAAGGCACACTCATTAAAACGACATTTGAAAACAATCGTAACTATTTATGCAGTGACCCTGAAACACG
>CAYTVI010000034.1:0-6128 GCA_964441765.1 uncultured Sulfurospirillum sp. | reverse complement strand
TTTAAAGGTCGAGCACCGTAAACGGGGTCAAATCCAGCTTCAGCAATCAAGCTTTTTGCACCAACCGTGAGCTCTGCTTTAATCTCTTTTGCGGAAAGTTTTTTCTCAATCTCTTTAAACATAATGCTCACAATCTCGCGCAAACCATCTTCCGTGAGCGGATTAAAGATGATGATGTCATCAAGACGGTTTAAAAACTCAGGTTTAAAGTGCGTCCTAAGCTCTTTCATCACCTCTTCAGTACGTTTTTCACCCTCAAATTCCATGATTTTAGCACTTGCGATGTTGGACGTGAGGATAATAATCGTGTTTTTAAAATCAACCGTCACACCTTTATTATCCGTCAAACGCCCTTCATCAAGCACTTGAAGCAAGATGTTAAAGACATCGGGGTGTGCTTTTTCAATTTCATCAAACAACACAACACTGTAAGGCTTTCGGCGCACCGCTTCGGTAAGCTGTCCACCCTCATCGTACCCGACATAGCCTGGAGGTGCACCAACCAAACGGCTAACAGAGTGTTTTTCCATATATTCGCTCATATCAAACCGAATGAGCGCTTTGGTGGTGTCAAATAAAAAGTTAGCGAGTGCTTTGGCACTTTGCGTTTTTCCCACACCCGTTGGTCCTAAAAAGAGAAAGCTTCCGATGGGTTTATTTTGCTCACTAAGCCCCGCTTTATTACGCTTAATCGCTCGACCGATCGCCTTAATCGCCGCGTCTTGTCCCACGACCTCTTTTTTGAGATACTCTTCTACATGTAAAACTTTGGTTTTCTCACTTTGAAGCATTTTGTTCACAGGAATGCCCGTCCATTTGCTCACAATGGTCGCTATCATCTCCTCATCAACGCTGTTTTTAAGTAACGTTCCACTCTCCACCATCTTTTCCCATCTGGCTTTGAGCTCCTCTTCTTGTTTCAAAAGTTCAGGCAACTTTCCATACTCGATTTCTGCGGCTTTGTTAAAGTCACTGTTCTTTTTAGCCGTCTCCGCTTCGCGCCTAAGTGTTTCTGCTTTGGTTTTGATAGAAGCGATGTCATTGAAAACGCTCTTTTCGGTCTCAAATTGGATTTCAAGGGCATTGCGTTTTTCTTTCGCATCGCTCAGCTCTTTTTCGATAGCACCGATACGCTCTTCGTTTTTCTTATTTTTCTCCATCAAAAGCGCTTCTTTTTCAACCATCAACGTACCAATAAGACGTTTGATACGACTAAGCTCCGTGGGCTCACTCTCGATTTGCATCTTAAGCTCAGCGGCGGCTTCATCGATCAGGTCGATCGCTTTATCGGGTAAGAAACGATCGCTGATGTAACGAGAACTTAGTTTTGCTGATGCGACCAGTGCCGAGTCCATAATGGTCACATGATGGTGCGCTTCAAGGCTCTCTTTGATACCGCGTAAAATTTGAAGCGCCTCATTGATTGTAGGTTCATTGACCGTGACAGGTTGAAAACGACGTTGCAATGCCGCGTCTTTTTCAAAGTATTTGCGGTACTCTTTCAGCGTTGTTGCACCAATGGTATGCAGTTCTCCTCGTGCAAGAGCAGGTTTTAGGATATTTGCCGCGTCCATACTTCCCTCACTCGCACCTGCACCCACGATGGTATGAATTTCATCAATGAAAAGAATGATATTACCACTTTTTTTCACTTCATCAATGACAGCTTTTAGCCTATCTTCAAACTCACCTCTGTATTTTGCTCCAGCAATGAGTGCACTCATATCTAAAGCAATCACGCTTTTATTTTGAAGACTCAAAGGCACATCGTTATGCGCAATTTTAAGCGCTAAACCCTCAGCAATCGCCGTTTTACCCGTACCAGGTTCGCCGATTAAAATCGGATTGTTTTTCGTTTTACGAATTAAGATTTGCATCATACGGTGGATCTCTTCATCGCGACCGATGACAGGACTCAGTTTTCCCTCGCTGGCTAATTTGGTCAGATTGATGCCGTATTTATCAAGCGATTCAAGGTTTTCATCGCTGCTTTGCTTGTCGATTTTTTTGCCACCACGCAAGGCTTCAAGGTTTTTCTTAAACTGTAAAAGATCAACATATTTACCCAAAATTTTCTTGAGTGGGTCGCTGTCGATATTGGCTAAAAGCCATGTGTCAACGGAAAGGTAACTATCTCCTTTTTGTTTCATCAAGCCTTCTGCTTTTTGTAAACTCTCTACTAAAGAGCGTGAAACAGAAATATTATCTTTACTGATATGCGACACGGTTGGAAGCTTTTGAACCTCACTTTTAACTTCTAGTTCTATTGCACTTTTATCAAGGTTCATTTTATTGAAAACTTGATTGAGGATAGAAGCTGAATTGGTGAGCAGTCCCCACATTACATGTAACGGGGTTGCTTCATTGTTTTTTGAGTGTAAAGCAAGGCTAATGGCGCTTTCGATTGATTCTCTCATTTGGTTGGTCAGTTGTTCAAAAAGTGAGTTCATGAAATCTCCTTTGTATTTTTCTATAATTTTACAACTTTGAGTGTATTAATGTCAAGTTTATTTAGCAATATAACATTACATAAGTTGCATAAAATATTTATGCATTGGCTTTTAAATGATAATTTTTGAGTAATATCCAAAGCTATTTCATACAATTTTTAGGGAAACTTTACTATAATCGCGCTTTACGTTGAAACATTTAACGAGCGGGGAGCGACTCAAACTATCATGAAACATCTACCATTTGCAACACTTGGTTTTGTTGCCACATTTTTAGGTATTACCACTTTCTTCTCTTCTACTCTTTTTGCCAACAGTGCAGATGGAGAAAAAAGCCGTTTGGCTTCTTTGGCAAAGTACACACGTGTTTTAGCCACCATTGAGAAATACTATGTCGATGACATCAAAATTGAAGACATTGTCAAAAAATCAATCGAAGGTCTTCTAACCAATCTTGATGCACACTCAGCATACCTTGATGAAAAGCATTTTAAAGACCTTAAAATTCAAACGGAGGGTGAATTTGGCGGTCTTGGTATCACCGTAGGACAACGCGATGGTGCATTAACGGTTATCGCTCCGATGGAAGGCACGCCTGCAGATAAAGCTGGGGTTAAAGCTAGCGATATCATCCTTAAAATCAATAAACAATCCACTCTCAATATGACCATCGATGAAGCAGTCAATTTAATGCGTGGAAAACCTGGTACGGGTATTGAACTCACCCTTGTTCGAGAAGGAGAAAGTAAACCTCTTGTCATTTCTATCGTACGTGACATCATTAAAATCGAATCTGTCTACTCTCGTCTCATTGAAAATGAAAATATGCTTTATGTTCGTGTCGTAAGCTTTGACAAAAATATTGTCGGCGATGTCAAAGAGGCCATTCAAAAGAACAAAGGTGTTAAAGGTATTGTTCTCGATTTACGCAACAACCCAGGTGGTCTTTTGAATCAAGCCGTTGAACTTGTGGATCTTTTCGTGGATGAAGGCGTCATCGTGTCTCAAAAAGGACGTGTTGAATCAGACAATGCTGAATACAAAGCCAGTAAATCAGGAACGCTCACCAAAATGCCTTTAGTCGTTTTAGTCAATGGCGGAAGTGCGAGTGCAAGTGAAATCGTCAGCGGTGCATTGCAAGACCATAAACGTGCGATTATTATTGGTGAAAAAACATTTGGAAAAGGAAGTGTACAAGCCGTTCTTCCTGTGGTTGATAATGAAGCAATCCGCTTAACCATTGCGCGTTATTATCTTCCAAGCGGACGTACTATCCAAGCAGAGGGTGTGACACCTGATCTTATTGTTTACCCAGGTGAAGTACCACATAAAAACAATGAGCAACTTCTTAAAGAAAAAGATTTAAAAAAACACCTAGAAGGTGAACTCAAAAAAGCAGAAGAGGCAAAACCAGAAACGAAAGAGAAAGATAAAAATAAAGCAAAAACCAAAGAACCATTGAAATCAGAAAAAGAAGTCATTTCACAAGAGAGTCTCTTTAAGGACCTACAACTCAAAAGTGCTGTTGATGCCATCAAAGTACTTGCTATCAAAAAATAACGAAGGAGAGAAGATGAACAAAGGTGCGTTACTATACGAAGGCAAAGGTAAAAAACTTTTTTTTACAGATGATGAAAATTTGTTGGTTTCAGAGTTCAAAGATGACTTAACAGCGTTCAATGCAGAGAAAAAAGGCAATGAAGCAGGTAAGGGAGCACTGAACTGCAAAATCAGTACACAACTATTTCATCTTCTCGAAAAACATGGTATTCAAACACATCTTGTCAAAACACTTGATGACACACATCAATTGGTTAAAAAAGTGAAAATCATCCCTATTGAAGTGGTTGTAAGAAACATCGCAACAGGTTCTTTATCAAAACGCCTTGGTATCACAGATGGAACCGTATTGCCATTCACCCTTGTTGAATTTTATCTCAAAGATGATTCGCTGGGCGATCCTATCATTAATGATGAACACTGTTTACTTTTAGACCTTGTTAAAAGTGAATCAGACCTTGAAGAATTAAAACGCTTAGGTCGTGAAATCAATGCTGTTATGAAACACTTTTTTGAAGAGCGCAAACTAAAATTGGTTGATTTTAAAGTGGAGTTTGGTGTTGATAAAGATGGAAATATTCTCCTTTCCGATGAAATCAGCCCAGATAGTTGTCGTTTTTGGGATGCAGATACCAATGAAAAACTGGATAAAGACCGATTCCGTCAAGGACTTGGTAATGTAAAAGTGGCTTACGAAGAAGTCCTAAAACGAATTTTAAATCACTAAGAAGGAAACTATAAATATGCGCGTTATTGTCAATGTTCAACTTAAAAATGGCGTTTTAGATCCACAAGGAAAAGCAGTTCATCACGCACTCTCTTCTTTAAAATTCAATGGTGTGAACGATGTTCGTATTGGTAAGCAAATCATCCTTGAAATTGCTGAAAACAATCAAACAAAAGCAAAAGAAGAAGTCACAAAGATGTGTGAAGAACTTCTAGCAAATACGGTTATTGAAGACTATAGCATCGAGTTTCCGGCATGCTAGTAGCCGTAGCTGTTTTTCCAGGTACAAACTGTGAAATTGATACGAAGTATGCGTTTGAAAAACTAGGTCAAGAGGTCGTCCTTGTATTTCACAAAGAAGAAAAACTTCCCGCTGGTACAGATTTAGTTGTACTACCCGGTGGTTTTAGCTATGGTGATTATCTAAGAAGTGCTGCGATTGCAAAATTTTCACCGATTATGAAAGCGGTCATTGAGTTTGCCAATAATGGTGGAAAAGTTTTGGGTATTTGTAATGGTTTTCAGATGTTGCTCGAAGCGCATTTGCTCCCAGGTGCTATGAAGCGTAACTCAAATGTTCATTTTATCTCTAAATTTCATCCCTTAAAAGTCGTTAACACCAACAATACTTTTCTACGCGAATGCACCGTTGGTGAAATCCTAAATGTGCCCATTGCTCACGGTGAGGGAAGCTATTATATCGATGAGGCTGGACTTAAAGAGTTGTATGCCAATGAGCAAGTACTTTTAACGTACAGTGATGAAAAAGGTGACGTTGATAATCCGAACGGTTCAATCGATTCTATCGCATGTATCTGTAACAAAGAAAAAAATGTCTTCGGTCTTATGCCTCATCCCGAGCGTGCGATTGAAAGCATCTTAGGCTCAGACGATGGTGTGAAGATGCTTCAAGGGTTTATCCATTAAGCACATGAAAAAACTTTTAACACTTTTTGCGCTGTGTACACTTTTTTTTCTTTCTCTGGCATATGCAGAGGAAGAAAGAGTGTACACTTCTTCAAAATCTATTTTTCTTTCCCATGCAGAGTTGCCTAGCAAACTCTATGTAGGGCAGGTTTTCCCCCTTAAAGTCAAAGCGATTGTCGCCAATTCACGCTTTGATGACATCATAACACTTTTTAGTGAGTCTGCAAGTGCTGAGATACTCAACCCTGATGCAAAGTGGCAGTCACTTGGAAATAGCACTTATGAAAACACCTTTTATTTTAAACTAAAATCACCTTCCGTGAAGCTTCCACTTTTACATGTAACGCTTCTTGCTCAAGGACAAAACGTTGAGAGCGAAACACTTGATGTTGCCCCTTTGCATGCTGTACAACTCAAAAAAGAGCCTTTATTTAGCAATGTTATCGCTCAAAACCTAAGCGTTA
>CAYTVI010000033.1:0-22085 GCA_964441765.1 uncultured Sulfurospirillum sp. | reverse complement strand
CGCTTTGATGACCGTGTGACTGGGAAGCTCAGCGAATTTGCCAAGCATGCCAAAATCATTCACGTCGATATTGACCCAAGTAGCATCGGCAAAATCGTTCCGATTGATTATCCTATCGTTGGGGATTTGAAAAACGTTGTTGAAGCGATGATTCCACTAGCAAAAGAACACGTTAATGCGGATAAATATAAACCTTGGCGTGATTTATTAAAACGATACGATGAAATTCATCCGCTCAAATACGAAGACTCAAATGAAGTCATTAAGCCACAATGGGCGATTGAGCGTGTAGGAGAACTTTTGGGTGATAAAGCGATTGTCTGTACCGATGTAGGACAACACCAAATGTGGTCAGCACAGTTTTATCCGTTTAGCTATCCAAGACAATGGATAAGCAGTGGTGGTTTAGGTACGATGGGCTTTGGTCTTCCAGCAGCGATGGGTGCCAAAGTTGCTGTTCCTGAAAAAACAGTCATTAACTTTACAGGCGATGGCTCCATTTTGATGAATATCCAAGAGTTAATGACCGCTGTTGAAAATAAAATTGCTGTTGTAAACGTCATTTTAAATAACCAATTTTTGGGCATGGTTCGCCAATGGCAAACCTTTTTTTACGACAAGCGTTATTCATCAACCGACCTTACGATGCAACCTGATTTTGTCAAACTTGTTGAGAGTTTTGGTGGACGTGGCTTTAGAGTTAAAACCAAAGAAGAGTTTGATAAAGCATTTGAAGAAGCCATTGCTTCCAACACCGTGTGTATGATTGATGTTCAAGTCGATCGCTTTGAAAATGTTTTACCAATGGTTCCAGCAGGTGGAACGCTTTATAATATGATGCTAGAGTATAAGGAGTAAACGATGGAACACATAAGAAGAGTTTTATCGGTTATTGTGTTAAACGAAGATGGTGTATTATCTCGTATTTCTGGGCTTTTTGCGGGACGTGGTTATAACATTGACTCACTCACCGTTGCACCTATTCCAAAAACAAATTTATCTCGCCTTACCATTGTAACATCCGGTAATACACACGTTTTAGAGCAAATTGTTAAACAATTACACAAGCTTATTCCTACCTATAAAGTCATCGAATCAGGTGAATTTGTCGAAAAAGAACTCGCTCTTGTTAAAATTCCTTTGAGTGAAGATTTTAATGGGCTTGATGCCATGCTCAAAGCGTACAATGGCACAATTGCGAGCAGTGGAGAAGATTTTATTGTGGTTATGGTTGCAGATGATTATAACCGCATCGACAACTTCTTAAAAGCGGTTAAAAAATATAACCCCATCGATATGGTCAGAAGCGGCTCTGTCGCTATGGATGTGTAATGTTTCTAAGTGAACTTGCCCAAAAACTGGGTCTTAGTTTTTCAGGAAAAGATAGTGAAGTTACCTCTTTAGGCACACTAAAAGAGGCAACTTCTTCTCAGTTGACTTACTTTGATAATCCAAAATTACTTGAAGAACTAAAAAAGACACATGCAGGTGCGGTACTTGTATCTGAAAACTTTCTCTCTTTTCTTCCTCCTTCTACGCAAGCACTTATCACACCAACTCCCCATTTGAGCATGGCGTACGCTAGTGCACTTTTTACATGTAAACCGTTTGATACGTCAACACCTGCGACAATAGCTCCAAATACCTTTATTGGCGCAAATGTCATCCTTGGGAGTAGAAGTATCATTGAAGAAGGTGTACACATTATGCCCAATGTTACGATTGGTGCAGATGTCTTTATTGGCAAAAATGTTGTTATTTATCCAAATGTTGTCATTTACGATAAGAGTGTTATTGGAGCAAACTGTGTTTTACAAGCAGGTGTGATTATCGGCGGCGATGGATTTGGTTATGCACATACTGCAAAAGGCGAACATATTAAAATTTACCATAGCGGTAATGTTGTCTTGGAAGAAGATGTTGAAGTAGGGGCAAACTCAACGATAGATCGAGCCGTCTTTGGCTCAACCATCATTAAAAAAGGAACAAAAATAGACAATCTTGTCCAGATTGCACACAACTGTGAAATAGGGCAAGGCTCCATTATCGTCGCACAAACAGGTATTTCAGGATCAACTAAATTAGGTAGAAATGTCATCATGGGTGGGCAAAGTGCAACAGCGGGTCATCTTGAAATTGGAGATTTTGCTGTGATTGCAGCACGTGGCGGTGTTTCAAAATCAATCGAAGGTGGAAAAACCTATGGTGGTTTTCCTCTGAGTTTGCACAGTGAATGGCTTAAGACACAAGCCAAAATTGCGCGATTTTTCAAAAAAAATTAAAAGGATTTCTTATGGGTGGTAAAAACACTATTCTGACAAAATTTCCCTTGGCGGGCACAAAAAACGGGATTATCTCAATTTCACATTTAGAAGAGCCTTATGGCAGTGGTTCGTTTCCCGTTGTAAGCATTGGTATTTCACTCAAAAAAAATGCCGATGAGCCAGATTGGAAAGCGCATATTCCTTACGAAAACTTAGATGAGCTTATCAATGCACTCAATACAGCTAAAGCGCAATTTGGCGAACAAGCTAAACAATAATACATTTTACATGTAAGGCTTTAAGCCTTACATGTAGCCACATACTCTTCAATAGCAACAGCAACGCGCTTTGAAAAGGCAACCGCTTCAACAACCGTTCTAGCCCCTGTAACAGCATCACCTGAAGCAAAAACACCTTCCATCGTTGTGCGACCACTCTCATCTGTTATCACAAGCCCCTTACCATCCACTTCAATTTCGCGTGTATTTTTCACAATATTATCGGTAGGATTTTGACTGATCGCAACAAGAATGGTGTCAGCTTCCATAAAGCCTTCCTCTTCATCACCATTCGTTGCTAAATATTTCACACCTTTTTCTGTAATTTCAATAGGTTGCTTATAAAGTTCAAACTTCACACCATCGATTTTTGCACACTCAACCTCATGATGTGATGCTGGAATATCTTCCATTCCTCTTCGATATAAAATAATCACTTCTTTGGCATGATTTCGTACAGCGGTTCGTGCAACATCCATAGCTACATTTCCAGCACCTAAAACAACGACTCGTTTACCTAAACGATATACTGATGGACTTTTGAGATAATCTATCGCAAAATGCACATGACCTAGGCTTTCACCTTTGATACCAAGCTTTTTAGATGACCAAACCCCTGTTCCTATAAAAACTGCCTTAAATTCGTCGCGAAACAAGTCACTAATGGTAATATTTTTACCAATGGTAATATTGGGACGAATACACACATCAAGTTGCTCAAGCTTTGTTACGATGGTATCTAAGATGCTTTTATTGAGTCTAAAATCAGGAATCCCATACCGTAAGACCCCACCGATTTTATCATGTGCATCATACATCGTAATTTCATATCCTTTGGCTCCTAGTAAAAATGCCAACGCAATTCCAGCAGGTCCACTACCAATAATAGCAATCTTATGACCATTTTTTGCAGGTTTTTCAAATTGTAAATCATTCATATACAAATCAGAAATATAGTTCTCAATACTTCCAACACTCACTGCTGTTCCTTTTTTATTGAGAACACAATGCCCTTCACAATGCTTTTCATGAGGACATACTAACGAACAAATGGCGGAGAGTGGATTATTTTCAAAAAGCATTTTTCCAGCTTTTTTAATATCTCCTGCTAAAAAAAGACGTATCATCTCAGCAATAGGTGTTCCTACAGGACAGCCCGTTTGACAGGAGGGTTTTTTACAGCCTAAACACGTTTTGGCAAGTGTAATGGCATACTTGTTCATTATAGTCCTTATTTTATGTAAAAATTATGTCGGAATTGTACCAAAAGAATGAGACTTTTGTATGATTTTTAAGAAGAGGGCACCTATAAAAAGTGCCCTAAAAAAGCTTACTTAGAGTAATTTTCAACAAAAGAAGCAATACGTGCAATACCATCTTTAATCGTTGCATCATCCGTTGCAAATGAGAGTCTAAAATACCCTTCACTTCCAAACCCAAGACCAGGAACAACAGCGACACCTGTTTCTTCAAGTAATTTTGAACAAAATTTCATTGAATCAACTTCTACTGCTTTAGTATTGACATAGAGATAAAAAGCACCCTCTGGCTTAACCACTTTAAGGCTAGGAATCTTGGCAAAAAGTTCACACGCAAGATTTCGACGCTTTTCAAAGGCTACGCGCATCGTTTCGATATCAGCATCTACAAGACCTTCAAGGGCTGGAATTGCGGCTTTTTGTGTGATAGAACTTATGTTAGAAGTACTTTGCCCTTGTAAATCAACAATAGCATCAACAATTTCTTTGATAGGACACGCTAAATAGCCAAAACGCCAACCTGGCATTGCAACCGATTTACTAAGACCATTGACCGTAATGGTGCGTTTAAACATATCTTCACTGATAGATGCAACAGACGTAAACGTTCTTCCATCAAATAAAATTTTCTCATACATCTCATCAGAGACCACTAAAATATCCGTACCTTTTAACACATCAGCCAAAGCTGTTAACTCTTCTTTGGAGTAAACGGAACCCGTAGGATTTGAAGGGGTATTAAATAAAAGAACTCTTGTTTTAGGCGTAATTGCAGCTTTGAGTTGTGCAGGGGTAATTTTAAATGCAGTCGATTCATCTGTATCGATAAAAACAGGTGTTCCACCACTGTATTTTACAATTTCTGGATAAGTAACCCAGTAAGGCGCAGGGATAATGACTTCATCGCCTTCATCAATAATAGCTTGAAAAATATTGAAGAGTGAATGCTTTGCACCCACGTTAACAACAATTTCAGAAGGCTTATATTCAAGATTATTTTCACGTTTTAGCTTACCAGCAATCGCTTTTAGTACTTCTGGCGTTCCAGCAACCGCCGTATATTTTCCACAGCCCTCTTGAATAGCTTTGATAGCAGCATCTTTCACACCTTGAGGTGTGTCAAAATCTGGTTCACCTGCTGAAAAACTCAGAATATCTTTTCCCTGAGCTTTAAGATCTCTTGCCAAAGCAGTAATTGCGAGAGTTAAAGAGGGTGACAACACTTGAATACGTTTTGATAACATGAGACTCTCCCTTTAAAATATCGACGTGATTATATCTAAAAAAGGGAGTTTCTGGTTAAATTTTTACGTTGAAAAAGCAGTAATGGATAAAAAATAATTTCTTGAAGATTTTACTCTTTGACAGATTCCAAATAACATTTGTAAATAGCTTCTAATTCATCATCTTTGATTTTCAAATCTTTATTAGTGGTTAAAACAGCTTCTTCTAAAATCTTGATACGCTTAAACATATAAATAAAAAGTTCTTTATTGATATCAGGAATTTTATTGTGTGCCATAGGGCTTTTATCGCGTCCTTTTTCGATAATTCGAGCAGGAATACCCACAGCCGTAGAATCATCAGGAATGCTCTTTACCACAACCGAATTTGAACCGATACGACAGTTTTCGCCAATTTTAATATCACCTAAAATTTTTGCTCCAGAACCAATAACCGTTTTGTTACCAATCGTTGGATGACGTTTAACCCCTCGCTCTAAGCTCACACCACCTAGTGTTACTCCTTGATAGATAAGAACATCATCTCCTACCACAGCCGTTTCGCCAATCACCACACCAAACGCATGGTCAAAGAAAACGCGTCGCCCAATCGTGCATGCAGGGTGAATATCCATGTTTGTGATAATCTGTGAAAGCCCCATGAGTGCACGCGCGATGACTTTAAACCCTTTTACATGTAATGTGTGAGCAATACGATAGTTAACGAGTGCCCAAACACCTGGATAATTAAAAAAAAGCTCTATTTTTGAATTAAGAGCAGGATCGTTGAGCACAGGCTGCGCAAAATCTTCTTTTATCTGTGCCCATAAACCAATGTGACTCATTGCACAGTGTCCTCATTATTGATCGTTTTTAGGTAACCATTGTCATTTAAGAAAAGATAAATCTCACCCAAAATATGCTTTTTCTCTTTTTCGCTGATAATAGTCGAGGCTTCAATTCTATCATTAAGATTTTCTTGCACCTCTTTGATATCATAATCCAAGTCTTCCAAAATATCGCTAATGCTTTGAGACTCTAACATATTTTCAATCTCATAGCCATCATCATCAATGATAATCGTAGCTTCTGTGGGATGTGTAAATAAATTGTGCTTCATACCTAAGACTTCTTGATAAGCACCCACTAAGAAAAATCCTAAGAAATAATCTCTATTTTTAATATCCACATCGTGCAAGAACAGAGGCGTTTCCGTGTTAAATCCTATCTCACCATCACTATCACATGTGATATCCCACAACGAAGCCGAACGCGTTGGGACTTCATCTAGCCTATCAAGTGGCATCACAGGGAAGGTCTGTCCTATGCCCCAAAAATCAGGCAAGCTTTGAAACAAAGAGAAATTCACCAAATAACGCTCTTGAACACGGTCTTGAATATCTGAAATCTCACTAAATTTTTTATCAGCTAACAATCCAACCGCTTTTTTAATGATGAGATTGACTAAGATTTCAGTATTTGAGCGGTCTTGCAAGTCAATATAGCCCAAATCAAACAAGGTCAAAAGTGATTCCATATGGTCGATACTATCGTGCAAAAACTCTAATGCATTTTTACGCGACATACTGCCAAAAAGGTCATACAATTCTTGTACCAGTGGAGGGTTTTTATCTTTGAGTTTTAACTTTTGGTCGGTGTACTCTTGAGAAAAAAGCTCTAATACTGGAGCTATCAATACGGCATGATGTGCTGCAACAAAACGACCTGATTCGATGAAAATATCAGGTTCTGGAACGTTTTTTTGATTGGCAATATCTTTTAAAAGATAGACAACGTCGTTGGCATATTCGCTTAGGGTATAATTTTTGTGAAGCGTTGTTTTATGTTGGGAATATTCAACTGCTAATCCACCTCCTAGATTAATTGCCCTAAGATTTGTCGCTCCCATACGGTTAAGCTCGGCATAAATATTGCCAGCTTCACGTAGTGCTTTTTTCAAAGGTGCAATATCAGTAATTTGTGAGCCGATATGGAAGTGAATCATCGTAAATTTCTCAAGTAAATTAGCTTCTTTAATCATATTGACCGCTTCTAAAAGCTCTGTAGAAGTCAACCCAAATTTAGAATTAATCCCACCACTTTTTGCCCAAATACCAATACCTGAGCTATGCAAACGGATACGAAGACCAATATTAGGCACACATCCAAAGCGATCTTTTGCGATGGCAATGATGCTTTCTAATTCATTTAAACCTTCGATGGTTAACGTGATGTTATGACCCATCTCCGCTGCGATAAACCCTAACGAAATCATCTCATTGTCTTTGAAACCATTGACTGTAATATGAGCGTTTGGGTTATTGTATGCCATCGCCAAAATAAGTTCTGCTTTTGAACCAGCTTCCAATCCATAGTTATATTTTTGCCCCAAAGAAACAAGGTTTTTCACAAAATTAGGAAATTGATTTACCTTTAACGGATAGACAGCGTTAAAACTGCCTTCATAATTAAACTCTTTTTTAGCATCCGCAAAACTTTTGTAAATCATGCGTATCTGTTTATGAATTAAATGAGGAAAGCGTAGCAAGATAGGTCCACGAATCCCATCTTTGCGTATCTCTTTGATAATTTCAATCAGTGAAGGTTCACACCCCGTATTGACTTTAACTTTTCCATCCTCGATAAAAAAGTTATCATTTCCCCATGTTTTTATTCCATAATCCAACGCACTGCTCCTTAAAAATCTTCAATCTTAACGATTGTTTCTTCTTTTGTTTCTAAATTCTTAACCCATACACTTTTTTGTTTTAATTCGTCTTCACCGATACATACACAAAATTTTACATATAATTTATCCGCTAGTTTCAGATGATTTTTGAGTGATTTTGACTCATATGTGCTCAAAACTTTATCGCTTTTTCGCTTTTTAATCGCCAAATCAAACACACTCTCTAAAGCATCATCGCACAATGCACCTACATAATAGCCTTCCCGAACAACTTCAGGCATCTTCACAAGTTCCATCAAGCGCTCTATACCCATGGCAAATCCCACCCCAGGAGTTGGTTTACCATCTAAAAACTCAACCAATCTATCGTAACGCCCACCTCCAGCAATCGCACTTTGCGCTCCAATTTCGGAGCTGACAAATTCGAAAGCTGTTTTGGAGTAATAATCCAAACCACGCACTAATTTAGGATTGACTGTGTAGCTTATACCAAAGCGATTTAAGATTTTTTTGAGCAACTCAAAATCATTCGTACAATTTTGACATAATTGATTGACCAAAATAGGCGCTTTTTCAAGCAAGCTTTTACATGTCTCATTTTTACAGTCAAGAACACGAATAGGATTGGTTGCTTTTCGTCGCTCACAATCTTCGCATAACCCTTCCAATGAGTCTAAAAATGCTACGAGCTTGGTTCGATAGATGGGCATGCATTCAGGACAGCCTAAAGAGTTAATTTCTAAGGTATAGCCAATCCCTAAAGCATGAAACATCTCGGAAAGCATCAAAATAATGGTCGCATCTTCTTTGACACTTCCCTCGCCAAAGGTTTCTGCACCAAACTGGTGAAATTGTCTTAGGCGACCTTTTTGAGGTCTTTCATAGCGAAACATAGGACCGTGATAGAAAAAGCGTCTTGTGCCACCTGCTTTATCGTATTTTTGTTGTATAAACGCACGCACAACACCTGCTGTTCCCTCGGGACGTAAACAGACATCATTGCCACCTTTATCGATAAATTGATACATCTCTTTACCAACAATATCACTGCTTTCACCCACACTTCGTTTAAACAAAGCCGTCTCTTCTAAAATCGGTGTTTCAATAAATAAAAATCCATAGTTTTGAGCAATTTTCGTACATGTATTGATAACATGCGCATAAATTTCACTCTCTGGAGAGAGGGTATCTTTCATTCCACGTAATGCATTAACCATAAATAAATTCCTCAATTTTCTGATAAATACTTTCTCTATCTAAGCTTGCATCCACTTCTAAAAAAGGGATTGAAAGCTCTTGTAATATTTCTCGCATTATAGCTTGAATCTGTAACAAATAGCTTACACCCCGACTTTCAATCGCATCGTGAGTTTTTCCTTGCAAACGCGCACTCAAAAGTGCTTCATTGGTGATAAATAAAACAATTTTTTCAGGATACTGTTCACGAAGTGCAAAATGATTTAAAGAGAGTAAAAACGCTCTATTCATTTCTGGATGATTTGCACACGCATACGCAACACCCGATAAAAAGCCTCTATCACTGATGACCATTTTTTCGCATCGTGCCTCTTTCACGATAGTATCGTAATGCAATGCACGGTCTGCTAAAAATAAAAACAGCTCAGCGTTAAATGAGAGTTTGTCTTCACCATCTAGTAAAATAGAACGTAATTTTTTACCCGTGGGCGTTCCTCCTGGCTCTTTTGTTGCGACCACATCATGGTGCCTCGCTGCAAAAAAATCCACTTGTGTGCTTTTGCCACAAGTATCTACACCTTCAAAAATTACGTACATGTAAATCTACTTTTAAAATAAGGTTTAATAGCAGAGGGCACCAAATGGCTCACCTCTCCACCATGTTTTAAGACAGAGCGCACCACAGATGAACTAATAAATGCGTGTTTAAGACTTGGCATCAAGTAAAGTGTTTCTACTTCATCCCAGAGTGATGCATTCGCATAGCCCATTTGAAGCTCGTATTCAAAGTCACTCACCGCTCTAAGCCCACGAATAATCACTCGAATATTTTTCTGCTGTGAAAAATGCACCAAAAGACCATCAAAAGGTTCAACTTCCACACCTGGAATATCTTTCGTGGCCGCTTTTGCCATTTCCACACGCGTTTCGATATCAAACATAGGGCGCTTGTCTTCTGAGAGAGCAACACCGATGAGGACTTTATCAAAAAGCTTTTTTGCTCTTTTTATGACATCTAAATGACCGTTGGTGATAGGATCAAATGTTCCTGGGTAAATCGCAATCGTTCTCATACACCCTCCCATCGTTTAAATAATGTATGTTCAATGCCCAAAAGGTCAAACCATTTTCCGATTAAAAAATCTTCCATTGCTTCTAAGGAGTTAATATTGGCATAATAACCTAGTACGGGTGGTGCTATGTGAACGCCTATCATCGAAAGCTTATGCATATTTTCTAAGGCTATTGGTGAAAAAGGCATTTCGCGAGGAGCTAAAAGAAGAGGGCGTTTTTCTTTTAGCATGACGCTTGCTGTACGTGTTAAAAGGTTATCGGCTATGCCATGTGCAATCTTTGCTAATGTATTCATACTGCAAGGAACAATGAGCATGCCATCATTTTTAAATGAGCCTGAAGCGGTAATCGCACCGATATTAGCATCATCAAGAATAAATTGATTTTCCTCTTTTTCAAAGACCACTTCAGCATGCTCTGAAACGATAATATATTTTTCAATTTCTTTAGGTAAAGAGCGAATAAGCTTAAGTCCCAATCCTACACCGCTAGCACCGCTGATGCCAATAATGAGTCGTTTCATTCGAGTATCATTGCCTCTTTTGCTGATAAAATTTTTGCGTTTAATACTTTACCTTGCTCTGTTTTGACTTTTACGATATCACCGATATTGGCATCATCAAGAAGCGTTACATGTAATTCTATTACTAAATTACCCTCAGATAAAAACGCCTTAATACTCTCTTTTTTCATAACATCTTTTTTTGTATCAAAAAAATATTCACTAAAAATTTGTCCCTCTTTAACATAGTTTTTCACAATAAGGTTGGGGGATAGTGCTCCTACAATCGCTTTTGAGGGAAGAGAGTCGATATTGACAAATACACGTTCAAAGTCATCATCTTGAAGGATTTTACCGCTTTGCAAATTACGTTTTGCTTTAAATGCAGCCATCTTGGCTTGCATCTCATAGTAAAAATAGATTTTTTTTCTTTTGTTGCCCAATGTAAAATTAGCCACAAAAGAACCATTTCCCTTACGAAGCATATTTTCAGCAATACTCACCGAATCAAAAACATAATGCTCAAAATCATTTGGTAACGAAGCTTTCACCGAAATAATAGGCTTTCCTTCAATCACAACTTCAGGAGAAAGCTCGCTAAATTTTTGAAGAAAAGCCGCTTCTATTGCCTCTAGTTTACCCATCAAATGACAATGGCGTTTAAAGGTAACCACACCTTCACTGCTATCAACAATCGTTACATTTTTATCGTGAAATGCTGAGATAATATGCTGTGAGGGAATGACATACTGGGACCGCTCTTTAGGAATGATGACAAGAGGTGTTGTTTCGTTTGCATCGTTATAACCAAAAAATGAAGCTTTGAGATGTGTCTCGTCGTTAATACAATAAATGTTTTTGATAAATATCGTTAAAGGTGCTGAAGCATACAAAGGGATAAAAATTGAAAGAAGAAAAATGGAGCGGGAAACGAGGTTCGAACTCGCGACCCCGACCTTGGCAAGGTCGTGCTCTACCACTGAGCTATTCCCGCAAAACGGACGGAATTTTAGCAAAAAAAACCCTTTGTGTCAAATTAAAAAGAAATTCATTGTATCACAATTTAATTTTAAAGGGCTTTAAGGCTTAATTTGTAATGCGCACAAAGGTCAAACTTTAAAGATATTAATCTCACTTTCAAGCTCTTGCGTCGACATATTCAAATCTTTTGATACACCGATAAGATTATCTGCAATCTTTTTATTTTCGTGCGCTAATCCTGTTGCTTCTTCCACGCCACGAGTCAGTTCATCTATCTCTTTTGAAATACTGACTGCTTTTTTGTACGCTATATTGGTGATTTCTAAACTCTTAGAGGTTTTTTCTTTTGTTTCATTTGCCATGGCTGAAATTTTGATGGCATTTTCATTTAATTCAACTACCTTTTGGCTATTGTCTCGAATATTTTCACTGGCACTCGAGACACTTTGAACGACAACACTAATCGTTACGTCTATTTCAGAGAGAGACTTTTGGGTACGTTCAGCTAGTTTTCGCACTTCATCAGCAACCACAGCAAAACCTCTACCATGTTCTCCTGCACGTGCCGCTTCAATGGCAGCATTAAGCGCTAAAAGGTTGGTCTGATCAGCTATATCTTTTATCATCTCTAAGATAGAGCGAATTTGTGCTGTTTGTTGTGCCAAATCATGCATTTGCGTTGAGATATGCTGTTCATCTTGGCTTACACGATTGATGCTTTCTACAATTTTATCAAGTGTTTCTATCATCATATCAAGCATCACATAATCTTCTTTCATGTATGTTGCTGATGTTTCAGAAATATCACGAGATTCTTGAAGTTCTTTGTTAATTTTTGTGGTTAAAAGCTTGACATTATCTACGATTTTGTCCTGCTCTTGTGCAATACTTGTAATCTGAGCAGAAGAAGCTTGCATACTTTTGTTAATATCAGAATTTGATGCCATCGTCATCTTTGCTTTTATCATCGCTTGCTGAAGGGTTGTCAGTAAAATATTGATATTATGACTTATTTGACCGATTTCATCATGATTGCAAATTATAATTGGTCGATTGAGCGCTAAATCATTCGTTACATCGGCTAAATGTGTTCCTATGCGTCTAATTCTACGAACGATATAGCGACTTACTGCTAAAAGTAAGCTAGATGTTAAGACAAGGATAAGAGAAGAGAGAATCACAACAAGATAAAGATTTTTACTAAGCTTCCCACTAATTTCAAAGCTAATATCTTTAACTCTTTGATTTGTAAATTTTGACATATTATCAAAACGTTGGCTGATATATTTACAATCTGCTTCAATTTCAACGGCCATATCACCAATATCATCTCTATGGTCTTTCACATAAAGCTCATGGATTTTTTTAAAATTTGGAACGATTTTTTGCGTGTATTTCGTGTGTGCTTCAATAAGATTTTGCTTTAAAGAAGGCTCTGCATAAAAATCACTCTTCAGTGCTTTTTCAAAAAACTCATCCATCTTTTTTTGTGTTTGAGGAATACGATCTCTAGCTTGTCCTGTGGGCAAAAACTCACTGGTAACATGAATCAAATCATTGAGAATACTATCAAAGGTGTTACGTGCAGCAGTAATTTCATTATCAGGAACAACATTTTTTTCATAAATAGTCTCTAAAGAATCTTTACCAATGATACTCGAATTAATACTAATATAAGAGAGTACTGCTAAACCAAAAACCGTTATGATAGAAATAGAAAGTAACTTCGTCGAAATCTTGATATCTTTAAACATGCTGCACCTTTATGTAACGAATCTTCATAATTATTTATGAGTCATTCTAATAAAAAATGACTAAAGGTAAATATTACTAAACTAATTCTTAAGAGATGCTATTACTTTGGAAAAGAGTGACTTAAAAATAACTATTTTTACAGTTTTACCCATTTCAATACTTTTTGTTTCTTCGTCATAAATGGCTATAGCATTCGTTTTATGAAGGGGTGTAATCATCCCAGAACCATAGCGATTATTATCATAAGCGTAAAAGTTTCCTTCTCTTAATTCGCCTAATACAAGGTTGACTCGTCCTGATTTTACTTTAAAATCAGCTCCATTCTGTGCCAATACATACTCAAAGTTAAAATTTTTTTGACCTTGATTTTTTTTCAAAAGAGGAATCAAGAACAAAAAAGCATTGACATACGCAGCGAGTGGATTACCGGGCATTGATGCTACAATCGTTTGGTTCATTGCTCCAAACATCGTTGGTTTACCTGGCTTGATATTAATGCCATGAAAAGAGGCTTTAAAACCATTATTTTGGAGCGCTTTTTCAACAAAATCAGCTTCTCCCATACTCACACCGCCACTTGTGACAATAACATCATAGGCTTGCATGGTACTAAAATAATGGGTTGCAATGCTCAAGTCATCAGGGATGACACCACCATATGTGGCATCAAATCCTTGTTCTTTGAGCAAAGCAATCAATGCAAAAGCATTGACATCGTAAATTTCATCTTCACTGGCACTTTCCCATGGCTTTTTGAGTTCATTTCCTGTTGATAAAACAGCAATTTTAAGCTTACGATAGACTTCAATATGGGTAATGCCTTGAGATGCGAGTAAGGCGATAGCAGAGGAGGTAACCACTTCTCCTTTTTCGATAAGCAAAGAGCCTATGGCTTGTTCTTCGCCTTTTAAACGCAAGGCATTGCCTTGTTTTACATGTAAAGGTATTTCTACCGAAATATCATTGTAAGAAAGAGTCTCTTCAAAAGGAATAATCGTATCAGCATCATCTGGTACCTTTGCACCTGTCATGATTTTATAACACTCATCATTTCCTAAACATGGCTCAACGCTATCTCCTGCTAAAATTCTGCGTTTAATGCGCAATTTTTGAGCTTTGTGCGCGTAGTTGATAGCAAAGCCGTCCATTGCAGCGTTATTGTAAGAGGGAAGATTTTTTTGGCACACAATATCTTTAGCAACGGTTCTTCCAAGAGCTTCCATCAATGACACCCATTCTGAAGAAAGAGAAATATTTGCTAACTCTAAAGAAAGTTTTAGTGCTTCATCAAAACTAACCGATACACTTTTATCCATAATCTACTCCTCTAAACGCTCAATCTGAGCACCAAGAGCTGAAAACTTACCTTCTAAATTTTCATACCCACGGTCTAAATGGTAAATTCTGTGAATGCGTGTTGTTCCCTCCGCCACAAGAGCGGCTAGAATAAGCGCTGAACTGGCTCGAAGGTCTGTTGCCATCACATCCGCTGCGTTGAGCTTTGCTTTTCCTTCAACCGTAGCACTGTGGCCTTTGAGCTTAATATTAGCCCCCATGCGAGAGAGTTCACTCACATGCATAAAGCGATTTTCAAACAATCTTTCATCAATAATGCTTGTGCCCTTTGCTTGTGTACACAACGCCATAAATTGCGCTTGTAAGTCAGTTGGAAAACCTGGATATTCAGAAGTTTCAATATCGGAAGGCAAAATTTTCTCCGCAGGGTGAATGGTGAGGCTATCTTCTTTCTCATCGATTTTAAAACCCATTTGTTCGAGTTTCAAAATAACCGCTTCAAGATGCTTTGGATTGACTTTTTTGAGTGTAATTTTAGATTGGGTAATGGCACCCGCACAAAGATAAGTTCCCGCTTCAATACGATCTGGAATTACGGTAAAATCTTTAATATCAAGCAATTTTCCACCACTGCCATAAATCACTAATTTCGAGCTTCCAATGCCCTCTATTTTTAAACCCGCATCGGCTAAAATTTCACACACTTGTACTACTTCTGGCTCTTTAGCGACATTGACAAGCGTTGTTTTGCCATGCGCAAGCGCTGCTGCCATGATGATATTTTCACTTCCCGTCACTGTCACTTTATCAAAAATAATCGTAGCCCCTTTAAGCCCTTTAGGTGCTTTAGCGATGACGTAACCTTGTTTGATTTCAATTTCAGCACCCATCTGCTCTAAGGCTTTTAGATGCAAGTCAATCGGACGCTGGCCGATAGCACAGCCCCCAGGGAGCGAAACTTCACAATGCCCAAAACGTGTTAAAAGAGGCCCTAGTGTCAAAATAGATGCGCGCATTTTTCGTACAATGTCATAATTAGCACACGTTGAATTGACCGTTGTACTGTCCACTCTGACCGTATTATCTTTACATGTAAAGCTTGCACCTAGATTTTGTAATAATTGTAACAATGTTTTGACATCTGCTACTTGAGGCATATTGTCAATATTTATAGGGTTTTTAGAGAGGAGGGTCAATGTTAAAAGTGGGAGTGCCGCATTTTTAGCTCCTGAAATCGTCACAGAGCCCTTAAGTTTTTGCTTACCTTTAATTGTTAAATAGTGCATGAATTATTTTCCTTATAAAATATGAAGAAATTGTAGTTAAAATATGATTAAATTATTTATATTCTGGTAAAATAGATTACTTTAGCTCAAGAAAGGCTATTCCATGCTTTTAGAGAAGTTTTTGCAAGAAACGGGCAAAATGAGAATTTCTCACCTTTTCTTTGACACAAAGCAGTTAGGTATCCTAGGACCTCTACAAAAAGAACATCCCCAATTTACAGTTTATCCACTGACTGAGCAAACCCATGTCATTCCATCTTCCGAAGTTCTTTTTATTGAATTAGGACAAAGTACCAAAGAAAAATTTAAAACCTTAGTGGGAATCTTTACCAAACACAAACCTCTCGTTTCATATATCTTTGCAGATGATGTTGAAGACAGACTTTTACTTAAATTTGCACTGCATTTTGGTATCACTGATGTATTACCTCTGCGTAACGATGAAGCACTTTTAAATTCTATTTTTACCAAAAATGCTAACAAACTCGATACAACTTTAGAGACTTTTAAACGCCTTGATATCGAACAAAAGATGGAGCGTTGTTTTGCTTTTTTGATTTTTAAAGAAGGCTCTTTGATGTATGCTAACACGAAAGTTAAAAGACTTTTTGGTGAGACGTGTGTGCATACTATTGAAAAATGCCTTTATGAAGACAATGTTATCTCTAAACTTTTAAGTTCTGATGAAGATGCTCAAACCAACATCGTCATCGAAACAGAAGAAAATGAAAAGCAACTCTATATTTGCCTTTTAAACAATTTTCCACATAGCAACGAAAAAATGTTAAGCTTCCTACCGCATTCTATTGACCCAGACCATAACAGTTGCTCTACAATTCTCAATCGTTTTGACTTTGTAGACAAACTTAAAGATAAGCTAGCACAACAAAGTATCAGCCATAAACCTATTTCGCTCATCTTCATTAACATCTCCAATCTTGATAAGCTCAATAACTCTTTTACTAATATTACTATGTATGAGTCCCTCAAACGCCTTTTATCAAAAGTGTTTCAACTCAAAGAAGACACGCAAGACATTGCACAATGGAGTCCAAATCTTTACGTCATTGTATGTGAAAATTATAATTTTGAAGAAGCTTGCGAGCAAACACGTTTCTTGCATCAAGAATTAGTACAATTTTCTTTAGAAGAAAAAGTTTCACCGGTCCTCATCTCTTCAACACTCTCGAGCGAAAAACATGGTTTAAATGATTTGCTCTTCTATGTTGAGAAGATTAACACACAAAATCTTCTCACCTCTGATATCGAAAAGTTACACTACCATGAGATTGGCTATTTAGAGAACATTGTTGATAGTAAAGAGCAAATTAGCTACCTTATGCGTAATTGTATTAACAATAAAATTCCTATTAAACTTCTTAATATCTACAAAGGTTTGTGTATCAACACCCAATCTTATGTTATCAAATACAGTGACGACACCTATCACTTAAACTGTGAAAACCTGCAAGGTTATGCCATGCAGTTAGAAGGTGAAACCGTGCTACAAGCGCCAAATTTTCCTAAAGATATCAAAGCAGAGGTCACAACGGTTGATATCAAAAAAGGCTTTGTTATTATTAAAAACCTAAACTTTATGCCTTACAGTGCGAATAATCGTCAACATACACGCGTTCAAACAAGTATAAGAACACCTGTGCTTATACGGTATGCCCAAAAGTCTTCTGCACAAGGCGAGATTATCGATATTTCCATCAACTCTATCGCGATACGGTGCAATAATAAATTGATGAAACACGAACTTCTCAACCAAATGGTACGGTTAAATTTTTCACTTCCCTCAGAAGAGGGTGAAAATGGCTATGTTATTATGGATATCCATGCTAAAGTAACCTATGTGGGAGAGAGTGAAGACCATACAAAAGTTGTTGTCATCTTAGATACGTTGAAAAAACCTTATGATGACTACCTCTTAAGCTACATGTACACACGTCAAAAAGAGCTTATTTTGGAGATACGCAGAGCAACCAAAGTGTACAATTAACTTTTAAAGGTGGTTAATAATACTTGCGTTATAGGCTGCACCAAATCCATTGTCGATATTGACAACACTAACGCCACTCGCACAGCTATTGAGCATGGAAAGTAACGCTGCGATACCTCCAAAACTAGCGCCATATCCTACACTAGTAGGAACTGCGATGACTGGTTTGTCGACTAATCCTCCAATAACACTTGCAAGTGCACCCTCCATCCCTGCGATAACGATGACCACTTTTGCTTTTTGAATCACTTCTAAATGTGCAAACAAACGGTGAATCCCTGCCACACCTACATCAACTACTTTTTTGACGTGATTGCCTAAGATGCGAGCTGTTTCATAGGCTTCTTCGACCACGTAGAGATCAGATGTTCCAGCCGCAACAATGGCGATGTAACTGGATGGCGATGTCAAAGCCTCTCGCTCGATGGTGATGGTTCGACCCATAACATTGTATTTGGCATCAAGCGCAATACCTTGAACAGCGTGATACGCCTCTTCATTGGCACGGGTGATAAGGATGTTGTTCTCCCGATTGAGCAGTTTGTGGGTGATTTGAGCAATTTGTTCAGGTGTTTTTCGCTCACCGTAAATCACTTCAGGATAACCCAATCGAACTCCTCGATGATGGTCGATTTTGGCAAAGTCTAACTCTTCAAAGGGTTGTGCTTTGATCTTTTGTAGCGCATCAGCAACGCTCACTTCACCCTTTTGAACAGCTTCCAAAAGCTTTTCGACACTTTGTCCACACATAGTTAAGCTCCCAAACGTAAAGATTCTGCAACAGAGTTGTGTCGATACCCTTCAAGATCAAGCGTTACATGTAAAAATCCCAGCGACTTGAGATATGCACACATTTTGCTTAATCGTTCATCATTTAAAAGATGAAGCCCTTGAGATTTTGGCATTTCAAGCCGTGCTAGCCCCTCTTCATAGCGCACGCGTATATTGCCATAGCCTTGTTCTATCATGTAGCCCTCAGCCAAACCAACGATACCCAATGCTTTTTCATCAATGGTTTTGTCATACGGAAACCGCGTCAATAAGCACGCATAAGAGGGTTTATCCCATGTGGAGAGTCCTAAATCTTTGGAGAGAGTGCGTATCTCCTCTTTGGTAAGACCCGCATCTAACAGTGGGGTTTTGATGCCAAGTTCTCCTAGTGCCACACGACCCGGTCGGTACTCTTTGGTGTCATCGACATTGCTTCCCTCAGCCACAGCGCTGAACCCTTTTTGGTTGGCAACTTTAATCAAGGAAGAGAAGAGGGCGTGTTTGCAGAGGTAACATCGGTTTTTTGGATTTTTTCGAACCGCTTCAATCCATGGCTTAACAACGACTTCATGACATACCCCAATCTCATTGGCAATGCCAATCGCATCTTCAACTTCCCAATCAGCGATATATGGCGTTGAAACCGTTATACCGATAGCATTTTCACCCAAAACATTGTGCGCCACTTTAAGCAAAAAGCTACTGTCAACACCACCTGAAAAAGCGACCACAAGACTCTCATATGAGCCGATAATCTCTACTAAACGTTCGTATTTTTTATACATTTTCTTTTCCCATCGCTAAAGTAACACTCTCATACACCCATGATATCGGCACATTGTGCTCGCGTGCGGCTTGTTTACACACTTCGTATTCGGCTTTGTATTTTATACGTTTACCCTCAAAATAGGCACATTTAACGCTTATTTCACCGTAAGGTGTTTTTACATGTAAAACGCTACGCTCTAACGCAACTTTTTGAACCAACGAGCGTCTAAGACCAATGGATGTCGTCTCTGAAAAAATAATACGCTTCGCCTCTGCTTCTTTGTCTAGACCGACTAAGACGCTGAGCTTCACGCCCAAACGGTTTTTCTTGGTTGTAATGGCAGTCGTGTAGACATCTTTTACACCCACTTCAAACAGACGCTCTTGCACGTAAGAGAGTATTTCAGGACTCATATCATCTATATTCGTCTCCAAAACAACCTCTTCATCCACCTGTTCCTCTTCATCTCCTAAGTAGACACGTAAAACATTGGGAATAGTAAAATCTTTATGACCAATGCCATACCCAATTTTTTTAACCACCAAAGAGGGTTTAGCTTCATAGGTATCGACATTGGCTTTAAGAATTGCCGCACCTGTGGGCGTTGTGGTCTCAAAAGGTACGCGTCCTAAGGTAATGGGGACATTTTGAAGGATTTCCATTGTCGCAGGAGCAGGAACAGGGAGTGTACCGTGCGCACAGGTGACAAAACCACCGCCAAGTTCAATATTTGAGGCAATAATTTTCTTTACATGTAAAGCGTCTAAACAGATAGCAGCGCCAACAATATCAACAATGGAGTCAATTGCTCCTACTTCATGAAATCCTACTTCATCGGGCGATTTTCCATGAATTTTTCCCTCAGCAACGGCAACAATCCAAAATATCTTGAGGCTTCGCTCTTTGATAGCATCACTAAGTGTGCTACATGTAATGATGGCTTTGATATCTTTAAATGTTCGATGAACATGATAATGCGCCTGTGTGTGCCACTTTTGCGTCAGATGTACCGTAACTTTAGTGCCACAAATACCCATTTTATTATGCTTACACACACTCAATTTAAAGTGCTCATCTAAGCCTAGTTTTGAGAGTTCTTTTCTCAAATATGCCTCATCAACACCCAAATCAAGGAGTGCTCCTAGATTCATATCGCCACTGATGCCACTAAAACAATCATAGTAGAGAACTCTCATAAAAATCCTTATTGAGCCACTTTTGGCACGGTGATAGAACCAAAAGGAAGCACGATGATACTCGCATCTTCGCCTTTTTCTTTTATCGCATCAGCAAGTGCTACATGTAAATCATGATACGGTTTTAAATGCACCGCTTTCATCTCTTCATCGCTCAAGTTTGTGACCGCCCAGCTTTTTGCCCAAAGGTTAATTTCCGCCATTTTTGCCGCTTTGTGGTAGCCTAGCTTATAGCCACATTTGATTTTATCAAGTACAGAGCGCGCACAAGGGGCGGAGCTCATCAGTTTAAAAAAGCCTTCTTCACCAATGCCTGTTCGACACGTTGCCACCATGATGAGAATGCCATTTTCTTTAAGCGCTAATTTACCATTATCGAGTGCTTTTTGAGACTGATAGAGGTCAATGTCCATAGGATAAGGAGCCGCGGAGATGACAATGTCCGCTTTTTTGGGGATGTTCACACAAAAGACTTCATCGGCTTTATCGATGCCTGCGTAAAATGAATCACTCAAATCGCCCGCCGTTACAGCACAAATGTCGTGGTCGCTGTCCAAAACCGTCATAATGGCAAAGACATCAATGTGCTTTAAAACACCCATCGCGTCCATCATATCTTCATGTACGGGATTGCCTTTAAGACTGAGCGCTTGGGCATTAGGATGAAGCGCTAAGAGATGGTTTTGCTGGATCGTATTGTACGCAGCGACACCGGGTAAAAAGGCTTTTCGTCCACCCGTATAGCCTGCAAAATAGTGCGGCTCCACCGAGCCAATCGCACACACTTTTTTTGCTTCTGCGACGATTTTATTGAGGTACATCTCCGTCCCATTGGTGGAAGTTCCTAGGTAAACCATCGCATCGTTTTTTGAGTCATGGCTCCACAAACGATTTTTTACATGTAAATCCTCATAAATCTCTTTGCCCAAGATAAAATGCCACTCTTCTTCGGTGGGCGCTCTATGACAACCTGTTGCTACGATAAAATAGATATCTTTGTCTTTAATTTTAGGATAAATCCGTGCTAAGACTTTGCGCGTTGGCGTAGGGCGTGTGCCATCATTGACGATAAACACAATGCGCTCATCGGTATCAATGAACGCATCAAAACTCTCTTTGCCCAAAGGTGAAGCCAGTGCTTCATCAATCGCTTTATTGTAATCAATTTTTTCAACACTGTTGGGATTGTAAACACCAATAAGTTGTTTATTATCAATCTCTAATTCAAATGTTTCATCTTTTCCATAACCAATCGTAACTTTCATACAGTATCCTTTATCACATTTTTTAAATCATAATTAGAAACTCAATTTATTCTCTATCCATAAATATTGTCAGCAAAAAAATAAAATATGTGATTTGTAATATTTTATCACATTTATTTTTGGCTAAAAAAATCTCTTTAATTTTTATCATTACCGAACATTACCAAAGAGTGTGGAAGGAATTTTTTGAATTAAAGAGCCAAACAAGAGGGAGTGTATCCCTCTTTATGTTTTACATGTAAAGGCTTAACTAAACACTTCGTATTGAGCACGAC
>CAYTVI010000032.1:13526-22432 GCA_964441765.1 uncultured Sulfurospirillum sp. | reverse complement strand
GCTTTAAACATCACTTTAGGCTTGCACTCCGCACAGCAATAAAGTGTTGCTAGTTTGACTGGGTCACTGGCAAAAAGTGGTGTCATCATCGTCGCTATTTTTTGCACCGACTTGACCGTCGCAAATTGCTTGCCACACTCGGTACAGGCAAATAGCTCATCACGAGCCATAATGCGTTGTGAAAACCACTTTGGTTTTAAGTGTATTTCATCACGAACAACGCTCAAACAATCTTTTTCAGGACATGTCACTTCACAATAGGTACAATTTGTACAAATAGAAGCGTTAAAGCGTAAAGAGTTATCTTCAGGATGAGCCGTCAAGGCTCTAACATTACAAGCTCCCACACAACTTAAACACAGCGTACATTTGTCTTCATTGATGATAATATCGCCATAATGCACATGCTCACCTGTTTTTATCACACCCAAATCATCCTCACCCACCAAATGCGCTAACCGTGCGGAGAAAATCTCACGCTTACGAAGCCCCATCTCATTGATGCCGTATTTACACTCAGGAATTGCTTCTAAAGTATCAAAAATCGAAGAGAGTGTTTGTACATCTTCACAGACATAAATCGCTTTTTTATGGTATTTTCGCTCAAAAATTTCATTGATGATGCGAATCACATCACCTGTTCCCTTAGAGATAAAATCGGTGTAGAAAATAATAGGGTTTCCACTGGTTTGAAGCAAATTAAGCAGATGTGCTTCATGCAAATACTTCTCTCCCTCAATCATCAAAGGTAACACTCCCTCAGGAAGCGGAATATCCATAGAAGCTAAATCCATTTTGTGAGGAATAATGAGCGCAATCGCATCTTTAAAATAACCACTTAACTGCGCAAACGCAGTTCTGGGCATTTGCGTATAATCAAGCGCACCGCTTGGACACACGCTAATACATCCGCCACACCCATGACAATCAATATGCGAAAACGCCAAATGTTTGGTTTCATCTTCTTTTAAAATAGCGACTGTTGGACATACCTCCGCACATTTTCCACAAATTTCAGTTCTACGTTCATGGTACTGACAGATGGAAGGGTCATAGTTAATGTAGTTTTTATAGTGATACGCTCCCTCATTGTCTCGCACTTTTTTCAAAGCACCCTCAAACCCAAGGGCAGAAACGTCGTAAACACCGCTTTGTTTCATCGCAAATTTTGGAGCAACGCCATCCCAAATAATCTGGTCAGCCTCGACGTCAAAAAGCTCACCCTCTTTTTTCAGCGTTACATGTAAAGCGCCAATATGTCCGTTAATATCCAAAATCAGCGAAGAAGGAAGCAACATACACAAAAAACCTTCCTCCGCTAACTCTTGTTTTAACGCTTCGTAAGAGAGGTTATCCGTTACAATGAGTAACTTTTTGCCTACCGCTTGTTCGTAGTCGATGTCTTGTGCAAAATCAAACGCAACAGAACGAATAGCATACAATTTGGAAACATTTGTAATTTTTGAAGCAATACTATCTTGGGATTTTGTAAGATAATAGTTAATTTCAGGAGCATAAATCACTGCCTTGGCATCAAGGTGATTTGAGACTAAATACCCCTCGTTATCACAGGCTTTCGCCACCACTTCAATCTCCTCTGCCAGAGGAAAATCAAGTCCTTCGGGGCTATAAAAAACGTATTCTTTTTGCATAGTTTATCCATATCGGTAAATGTAAGTTGACCGAATTGTAAAATGATTTATATTAAATGGTTCTTAACAAGATAAACTTTATCTCTTTACTTTCTTGGGCTTTTCTTAATCTTCTTAGGTTATAATGAGAGTATCAAACCTAATTCAAAGGATTTTTTTGGTCAAGAAAAACTTTCTTCTTTGGCTGGGAGGCATAACCGTTTTATCGATTATACTGGTCGTAACGCTTAGACAGTTTCGTGCCAGTGAAAATGAGACCATTCTTTTAGGGGCTTCGTTACCTTTAAGTGGCATCAACAGTCACTTAGGCAAAGATGTGGTTGTAGGCGCCAACACCTACTTTAGCCACACCAATGCTAAAGGTGGCGTGCATGGTAAAAAGATAGAATTTATCCAGTACGACGACAAATACGAACCTGAAAATACCCTCTCCCACACCCAAACCTTGATTGAAAAAGATAAAGTGTTTGCGCTTTTTGGCTTTGTGGGCACACCTACGGTCAAACGGGTACTTCCACTTATCTCTCATACCAATATTCCTTTTATCGCACCCTACACGGGAGCTTCTTTTTTACGCGATAATAGCAGTGACAATATCATCAATTTTAGAAGCTCTTATATCGAAGAGATTGACGCCTTGGTGGATTACCTCACTCAAGAAAAGGGCTTAAGTAAATTTGCTATCTTTTACCAAAACGATGACTATGGTGAAGAAGGCTACATCGCTTTGTCTCAAGCTTTGGAGAAACACCAGCTCAAACTGAGCGCTGAGGGCACGTATAAGCGCAATACACTTTCTATCAGCCATGCCATTCACGAAATCGAATCTTCCAAACCAGAAGCCATCATCTTAGTTGGAGCCTATAAGCCCACTGCTCGTTTTATCGAAAAAGTTAAAGAGTGCTGTCCTCAAAACATTATCTTTTGCCCCATCTCTTTTGTCAACGCCGATGCCTTAGTCGATGAACTTAAAGGTGACGCGCGCAATATCCTTTTTTCACAAACGGTACCCTCTTACGATGACTTTACCTCAGCCGAAGCGATTGAATACACCAACTTGCTTAAATTTTACTACCCCAATGAAAAACCCTCTTTAGTCTCGTACGAATCCTATCTTGCCGCCAAAACAGTTGTCAAAGCAATGCGAGAAATCAATGGCTTACTCACCCAAGCAAAATTTACTCAAGCCCTTAAAAACACAAACCGTTATACACTTGATAATATCCCCTTAGGCTACCACCATTCGCAACTGCTCAATCGGGTCTATCTCTCGACGTATGAAAATAAAAAATTCAATATCATCAGTAAGCACGAGTACTAAGATGACGTTTTTTCAATTTATTAACCAAAAACTTGAAACCATTAAATTTTCCAATAAGACAAAGATGCTTATCTTCATCATCTTAAGCGGTACGATTACCATTGGATTTTTGATGTTTGTCTCTATCTTCGCCCTCAAGTTTGACTATGAAACCCTCTTTCAAAAACACACCCAACCGCAATTTGAACTAGAAGAGATTAAAGACGCGTATCGTGTGAATATCAACGAAACCCTCTACGATGTCAAATACGGGCAAATTAGTGACACCGATGCGATTGAAGTGATATTCTTAGCACAACAAATCATCGCTAAACAGTGGCAGAACTACCAAACTTTTACCAATACGCACATTGGAGGGCTTCCCTACTTTGCCAGCCGATGGCTCAGTCTTTTCTTAGTTAGCCCCTCTTTGCCTGAAAAGACGATTTTTCAACAAGGCTTGGTGGAAAAAGCTAATATGAAAATGAAAAGCATTGACACCCAAATCAATGTGGTTTTAGAGTTGCTCAAACACCATAAAAATGCTGAAGCCTCAGCGATGATAGATAGCATTTCATTGGAAACCAATGCTTTGAATATTCATCTCTCAAGCCTTATCACGATGCATCTTAAGCAATCCATCAATGAAAAAGCCATCAACGACCGTCTTTTTCAAACCAGCACGTATATGCTTATTTTTCTTATTGGTCTCATTTTCTTTTTTATCACGTTGGTACTTGTCACCATCATCAACCATTTTAAAAACTTGCACAACTATCTTGAAGAGAGCATTTTAAAAAAGACCAAAGAGCTTGTTTCTTTAAACAGCTCTTTGGAAACACGCATCCATAAAGAAGTGGAGAACAGTCGCCGAAAAGATAACATCATGTTCCAACAAGCCAGAATGGCAAGTTTAGGTGAGATGCTCCAAAACATCGCCCACCAGTGGCGCCAACCGCTAGGCTCTTTGATGATGATTATTCAAAGTTTTGAGAGCAAGTTTTTAGCAGGCAAACTTACCGAATCCTTCATCACTTCACGTGTCAATGATGCTCAACTGCTTTCTCAAAATATGTCCGACACCTTAGAAGATTTTCGTACCTTCTTTAACCCAAATCGTGCAAAAAAAGCGTTTAGTATCAAAGAGGTGATTCAAAAATCCATCGACCTCTCCAAATACCAACTTGAAAAAGAGCAGATTGATTTAGCCTTAATAATGCGAAACGATTTGGAAGTATTTGGATTTAAAAATGAGCTGATTCATGTTCTTTTAAACCTCATCGGAAACTCTAAAGATATTTTATCGACCAAGGTGGAGCAGAAAAAGAAGATTATTCACATCATCGCCAAAGAAGCCAAAGAGACGATTTTTATCAATGTTATTGACAATGGTGGTGGTATAAAAAGTGATATAATACCTAAGGTTTTCGACCCTTACTTTACCACCAAACACAAAAGTGTGGGCACAGGCATTGGGCTTTATATGTCCAAACAGATGGTTGAAAAACACATGAGTGGCAAAATTACCGTTAAAAATATCAAACACAAACTGGGCACACCTGATTTTTATGCGTGTACCATGTTTACGATAGCAATACCCAAAAAGAGTGATGATACTATGAACGAGGATGACGATGAACAAGCGCAATTTTGAATTACTAGGAGCTTTCAATGTGCTCTACATTGAAGACGAAGCGGATTTACTCAAACACACCACAGCGGTTTTAGAAGATTTTGTGAAAAACATCTATCCCGTCCAAGGCATTGATGAAGCCATGGAAGTGATTAAAAATGAGCGCGTGGATGTTATCATCGCCGATATTCACCTCAAACACAGCAACGGACTTGATTTTTTACGCACCCTCAAAATGGATCTTGATATCGAGATGCCCTCCATCGTCACGACTGCTTTTACCGATACGGAGTACCTCTTAGATGCTATCAAACTCCGAGTCGATAACTACATCATCAAGCCTGTCAATATCAAAGAACTTCTTAACGCTTTGCATGACGTGCTTTTACCTAAAATTCAAGCCAAAGAGATTGAGCGTTCGTACAACATCATTAAGATGATTTCCGCCGTGACCGATAGCAAACAAGTCGATATCATTCGCTTTATCATCAAAAATTTGGACAATGAAAATATTTTAAATTATTCGTATTCTGAGATTATGGAGCAAGTGGATGTAAGCAAACCTACTGTTATTAAACTCTTCAAACAATTAGGTGACCAAGGGATTTTAACAAAACTGCAAAATAAAAAATACCTCTTCGATGAGAGCAAACTCCCTAAGCCGGAGGGTGTATGAATCTGCTTCGAACATTGCCTAAAGTTGATACCTTTATCAAACATCCGCTTTTAGCAGGTCTGAACTCAAAACGTCTGATGGATATCGCCAAAAACGCCATCGAAGCTCTGCGTAAAGGGATACAAGAAGGTTCCATCACCGCTGTTGATGAAGAGGCATTAGCCTTACATGTAAAGCAAACTTACGAAGCCCTTTTTGCTCCCTCCCTCAAACCGCTTATCAATGCCACGGGGGTTATTTTGCACACTAACATGGGCAGAAGTGTCATCGCCAAGTCCTTGTTAGAGCGTGCGAGTGATGTCATATGCAACTACTCCAATTTAGAGTATAACTTAGAAAAAGGATGTCGAGGAGAGCGCTACGAACACGTTAGCACGCATCTGACGCAACTTTTAAATGTCGAAGATGTTTTGGTGGTCAACAACAACGCTTCGGCTGTTTTTCTCATCCTCAACACCTTTGCCAAGAAAAAAGAGGTGGTCGTTTCTCGCGGTGAATTGGTCGAAATCGGAGGCAGTTTTCGTATCCCTGAAGTGATGAAACAAAGTGGCGCAAAACTGTGTGAAGTAGGTGCAACCAATAAAACAAAACTGCGCGATTACGAAGAGGCGATTCACGAAAATACCGTGATGCTGATGAAGGTACATCAGTCCAACTTCTCCATCGAGGGCTTTAGTGAAGATGTCCCTTACGAGGCGATTAAAACCTTAGCCAGTGAAAAAGGTTTGTTGGATTATTATGATTTGGGTAGTGGTTATGTAGCAAACTTGCCTTATAACTTGGGGCAAAAAGAGCATTCACTCTCTCAAATTTTAGCCTGCAACCCCTCACTCATTAGCTTTAGTGGCGACAAACTCTTTGGAAGTGTACAAGCGGGCATCATCGCAGGGCGTAAAGAGCTCATCGCCCGACTTAAAAAAAACCAGCTCTTACGGATGCTTCGGGTCGATAAAATCACTCTAGCCCTTTTAGAAGAGAGTATTAAAGCCTATTTGAAAGAAGAGTATGAAAACCTCCCTACCCTTTGGCTTTTGTTTCAAAGTGTAGACACCCTAAAACAAAGAGCGTTACATGTAAAGAAGTGCATTGGCGAAGAAGCGTGCGATGTGGTGATGAGTGAAACCTATATGGGTGGCGGAACCCTGCCCAATCGTAAGTTTCCAACCGTAGCCTTACATGTAAAAGGAAAAGCGACCTTTTTGGAAAAACGCTTTCGCGAACACCGTGTCATTGGACGCATCGAAAATGACCGCTTTTTACTCGACTTTAGAGCCTTGCTTCCACACAATGAAGCAGAACTTATCACCATTACCAGAACCATTTTAGGAAAAGAAGTATGAATTACAGCATCGTAGGCACAGCCGGTCACGTTGACCATGGAAAAACCGCACTCATTACCGCACTCACAGGCTTTGAGGGCGACACCTTAGAAGAAGAAAAACGTCGAGGTATTACCATCAATCTTAGCTTCTCCAGCATGCAAAACGACAAAACCAATGTCGCGTTTATCGACGTTCCAGGGCATGAAAAACTCTTAAAAAACATGATAGCAGGAGCATTTGGTTTTGATGCCGCGCTTGTGGTGGTCGATGCCAATGAGGGAATGATGCCTCAAACCAAAGAGCATTTGGAGATTTTAAATCTTTTACATGTAAAACATATTCTCATTGCTCTGACCAAAAAAGATTTGGCAACGCCTGAGATGTTGGAACAGCGAAAATGTGAAATCGTAGAGCATTTTAAACACCTCTCACACTTACACCTTTTAGACATTATTCCTGTGAGCATTTACGATGCAACTTCTATCGAAACCTTGCGTAAAGCACTCTATGCCCTTCCGTATGTACCCAAGAAAAGTAACGGGCTATTCCGCTATTACGTTGATCGCTCCTTTTCTATCGCAGGAGCAGGAACTGTTGTCACAGGAACCGTTTTGGATGGAACGATAAAGGTTGGTGAAAAACTCTATGCCCCTGAACTTGAAAAAGAGTTTGTGATACGAAACCTTCAAGTGCATGATAGCGATGTTCCTTTTGCGCTCTCCTCACAACGAACAGCGATTAATTTACAAAACGCTCAAAAAACAGCCTTTGAAAAAGGGGCACTGTTATGTAAAAAAGGCTTTATCCGAGGCTTTGATGTTGCGGACGTTTGGATTGAGGGGATTGGAGGGCATACACTTAAACACAATGCCAAAATCAATCTTTTTGTCGGCACCAAACAAGTTGAAGCACGCATCTTGTTTTTAGAAGGCGAAGAGAGCATGGAAAAAGGCTTTGCCAAACTTCAATTTACCAAACCGCTTTTCTTAGTCTATGACGAACCCTTTATCATCTGTGCAAGTGGTCGAACGATTGGTGGTGGGCGTATTTTAAACCCTATCAATGACCCGATGAAGAAAAAGCTCAAAATCGAACTTCTTAAAGCCTTAAATGAGAAAAATTTTAAAGCCGCCTTTACCCTTTTAGTCGGTATGCACAAGCGAGGTTTTGGGCTCATCTCTTCCAATCAACGCTTTGGGCTCAACCACGACGAAGCCATTTCCATTGCCAAAGAAATGGACGATGTTTTTGTCGATGAAAAAGGCTTAGTGCTTTATCCTTTGGAAACTAAAAAAGAGCTAGAGAGTATCATCAAAGCCATTTACGCAAAAAATACCTATGCGCTTCTTTCCGCCAACTCTTTATCGTTAAAACTCAAATGGGCGAGTGCTTCCTTTGTGGAGAGCGTTTTAAAAGACCTGTGCGAAAAAAATATATTAGCCTTTCACAACGGGGTCTATAAAAATCCACACATTGATGTGGATAATATCGAAACGATGATAGAAGAGCGCATTTATGACATTATTTCCAAAGCGCAATACACACCTGATGCGCCTTACAATATCTACGATGAACTTGATATCGACCGTGAGATGGGAGATAATGCGCTCAAAAGCCTCACACGGGCTAAAAAAGTGGTACGACTTGAGCACAATCTTTTTATCGCAACCACTCATTTAAGCGCTATCATTGCCAAAATGAGAGAGATTATGCGTAACGAAAATGGCATCGATATCCAATCGTTCCGAAACCATTTTGAGATGAGCCGTAAATATTTGGTGGCATACTTGGACTATTTAGACCAGTTTGATGATGTTAAAAAAGAGGGACACAAACGATTTTTAAGGTAAAAAGACGATGGCACAACTGATTAGCAAAGTTATTTTTAAATACATCTTATTTCTCATTTTCTGCTTTGCAAGCAGTATTGCCTTGGTTTTATCGGTGCATATTGTGTTTAACACACTCTCGCTTCGCCTTGAAGAAAAAAGTACCAACCTTCACGCTAAAATCGATATTAGCCGACATATTCAAAAAGATATTACAGAGCTTCACATCGCTCTTTTGGAGCTCTCCGCTGCGACCACAACCAAAGCAACACGTGAGCTAAAGCTCAATGAGATTCGTACTAAAATCGCACAAAGCCAAAAAGATATTACCATTCTGAGCCAAGGTGGTATCTTTCGTAAAACGTTTTCTCAAAATGGAACAGACTCTTCTATCGCTATTACCTATCTGCATCCACTCAAAGGCGAGGATAAGCCCTTAGAAATCACCTTATCATCAATGGGTACACTGATTGATACCCTCACACAGCTTTTGA
>CAYTVI010000032.1:0-13426 GCA_964441765.1 uncultured Sulfurospirillum sp. | reverse complement strand
TCTTTATAATTTATAAAATTCTTCAACAAATCCTCTATCTTTACAAAGAGCTAGAAACGCAACTCTACGTTGATACACTTACCAAGCTTAAAAGCCGTAGCGCCCTTTTGCGCGACATTAAAGAGGCAAAGCACCCGTGTGTTATTGTCATTGATATCACGATGTTTCGCACCATCAATGAACTCTATGGCGTTGAAGTGGGCAATGAAGTGTTACAAGGCTTTGCCTCTTCTCTTAAAATCTTTGCGAAAAACCGTGACTTTAACGTATACCGCATCTCAGGTGACGAATTTGTCTTTTTTAAAGACGATGCTAACATACACATCGAACACTATACACACCTCATGGATACTTTTTTTGACAGTATGTCGCACAAAAGTATTTATGTCTCTTCCTTAGAAGACACCATCTATTTGGAGATGAGTGCGGGTATCTCTTTTGATAAACTCAACCCTCTAGGCACAGCCGATATTGCTCTTAATCGTGCCAAAGCCTTGCATAAAAACTACATTGTCTATCATGGAAAACTTGATGCTATTAGCGAAATCAAGCAAGGGGTATTATGGAAGAAAAAAATCATCCATGGCTTTGAGAGCAATCTTTTTGTCCCTTTTTTCCAACCCATTGTCAATCGTGAGGAAAAAATCGTGAAATACGAAGCTTTGATGCGCTTAATACCCAGTGATGGAGGAGCGCATTACATCTCACCGCATGCTTTTTTGGATGTGGCGATTAAAACACACTACTACGACCAAATTTCACAAATGACCTTGATGAAAAGTTTACATGTAAGCGCTCAAAAAGGAGTAAATGTCTCACTCAATCTTAATTTTCAAGATATTCTCAATAAGCCTTTATTGGCTTTGATGAAACATTTTATCACGAAAGAGCATATTGGGCATCGGGTGGTTTTTGAAATTGTTGAGTCACAAAAAATTCAAGATTATGCACTTTTAAAGCAGTTTATGGAAGAGTTTAGAAATATAGGCGTGCGTTTTGCCATTGATGACTTTGGAACGGGTTTTTCAAACTTTACCCATATCTTAGAGCTCTCTCCTGATTTTGTCAAAATCGATGGTTCGCTTATCAAACACCTCGATTCGGATAAAAAGTCTTATGAGTTGGTTAAAGCCATCGTCTTTTTTTCTAAAGAACTTGGCATTCAAACAGTCGCTGAGTTTGTTCACTCCAAAGAGGTTTTTGAAGTTGCTCTGTCTTTAGGGATTGATCAATTTCAAGGCTACTATTTTGGTATGCCTCACAAAGAGATATAAAGCGTTTTGGCATTACATGTAAAGCGTATATGCTTTGATTTTTTCTTCTAATTTTCGTGCCAAAACGGTATGGCTGTCTCCAAGTTCTTCTAAAATACGTCTTGCTTCTTCCACATACGCTTTTTTCTTCGCCGTATCCCAATGGCTAGGCGGTGTGCCTAAATTGGTGATTCTATCGGCAAGTTTGACCATAGCCACACACTTTTGACGCTCTTTTAGGCGTTTGAGTGAGTCTTCCATCTGCGCCTTTTTTGTCCATAGCGTTTTATCTTTTGTAAGGGCTCTCACACCTTTAGCTATCACCTCTTTATGCCCAGCGATAGGACTCTCTTTGGAAACCTCAAAGGCAGTATCTTCATTGACATCGTGCAATAAAGCACACGCAATCGCGACATTGTTCTCATCATAGCTTAAAGGCTCCACACTCAAAGCAGAAATCACCTCTGCGGCAACGCTTAACAGATGCATACTGTAAGGCAATCCATGCGGTGTTTTTTGTTCCCCATGCACTTGAAGGGCAAACGCCAAGTTGGTTTTAAAATCCTCCACACTAAAAAGCTCTTGTGGAAATAAAGCTTCTTTAGCATACTCCACTTTCGATAAACTCGGAGCTTTGTCTTTTTCAATTTTACAAAACATGTCATCATCATTACTGTCAAAATAGAAAAGATACCGCCCCTCTTCACAGACAAACTCAAGCTCTTCTGTGTGAAAATACTCTTCAGAAGTGGCATAAAAATTGACACAGAAGAGATGTTTGATGACACTGCTTAGAGGATGTACGCTTTTAGCAGGAGGTAGGGGAATGCTATCGCACTGAAACGATTCCACATATCCCATCGAGCCACCACTCACCCGAAAGTTAAACGTTACACTTCTGTTTCGTCCCAAAGCATCTTCATAAACAATTTCAATCAAAGAGTGCAACGCATAAATCGCAACAATATTGACATCTTTTAGAGCATTGAGGTACGTGGCTAAAGAGAGCATTTTTTGTCCTTTTCAAAGGCTTGCTGGTTATTTACGGCACAACTCATCAAACCATTTATCATTCTCTTCTGAGCGGTTGGCCTTGGATTTTAAAAGAGATTGTTCTATCGCGACTAAATCTTCAAACTCCAAAAGATGAAGCAGTGATAAAGGGGTTGGGGAGGCGTTTGGGTCGGATTCTACAAGACGTTCTATCGTTTCAATTAAAGCTTGTTTATCGCTGTTTTCCATGGACTATTCTCACTGATTTAGAAATTATTATCAAAGTTATTGTACAATACATAGTTATAATTAAACAATACATAAGGATTATAGATGAAAAAAGTGATTTTATTTGTCGCATCTTTTTTTGCTGCTAACCTCTTTGCAGCCACCGATGCGCAAATCATCAACCATTTCAAAAACACCATTCAAGTACCCAACATTTCCGTAGAAGTTGTTGAGCGTCATAGTGTTGAAGGTGTTGCTGGAATGGACTTTGTAACGCTTAATTTAAGCGATGGCACACGTGCTCAAAAGCTCAGTATCTTCACCAAAGATGATCTTATCTTCCCTGATGTCATCAGCATCAAGCAAGGTGGAAGCATCAAAGAGATGATGGAGATGGCAGAACTTCAAAAGAAGATGTCCGTTTTATACAAAAAAGAAGATAAAAAGAACATCCTCTCAATCGGTAACGATGCCAAAAAAGAGACGATTGTTATCTTCACAGACCCAGAGTGCCCTTACTGCAGACAAGAGCTTGATGGCATTGAAGAGCGTTTAAAAACCAACAACGTCAAAATCATCTTCACACCGGTGCATGAGCGTAGTTCTTTGGAAAAATCAGTGTTGATTTACAATGAAGCGGCAAAAGCAAAAAATGACGCTGAAAAAATCAAAATCATGCGCAAATACTACGATGAAAATGTCAAATACGACCAAAAAGTAAGTGATGCTGAAGTCGCGCGTATTGAGGAATTGAAATCAAAATACTTTGGTGCGGGTGTAAAAGGTGTTCCTTTTATCGTTCGTGAAAAAGAGCTTTTAAAATAATCTTTAACGTACCTCATCTTAGGGTGAGGTACCCTTCGTTTTTTCATTTAAAGTCCTAACACGCTTTTAGAGCAAAGCTCTAAAAACTACGCTAACGCTGAGTAATCTTTGGCAGAAAGCCCACGCACCGTTGGTGCTTTTTTATAGCGATTAACAAATCGTTCACCTAAGCGCAGTATCATTTTTGAGATGAAACAAGGAGATAGATACCATGCAACCCACTCTTTTAATGATTGAAGATGATGTGGAGCTAGCCCTCATTTTATGCGATTTTTTAAAGCGCTACAACATTCACGTGGACTCCTACGAAGACCCTTTTCTTGGTATCAGTGCGTTAAGTCTTAAAAAATATGACCTCCTTATCCTAGACCTCTCATTGCCGGGCATGGATGGGCTTGAAATTTGTAAAGAAGTGCGCGCTAAAAACGATATTCCCATCATCATCTCCTCCGCACGCAGTGATTTGGAAGATAAAATCATAGGGCTTGAGCTTGGAGCGGATGATTATCTGCCAAAGCCTTATGAGCCTAAAGAGCTCTACGCACGCATTATGAGTGTGCTCAGGCGTTACAAAAAAAGCCATCTTGTTCACGACGAAGCGCTTACATGTAAACTGGTTTTGAAAGAAGAAAGCCATTTGATATTATTTGAAGGAACCCCTTTAGCACTCACCCCTGCTGAATACGAAGTGCTTGCCCATCTTATCAAGAAAAATAACTGCGTTGTCTCACGTGCCGAACTTTTAAACAATGCCCTAAGCCTTGATGAAGAGAATGAGAGCCGAAGTTTGGACGTGCTCATAAGCCGTATTCGTACCAAACTTGGGGAAAGTTCCAAAGAGCCTAAAATGATTCACTCGATTCGAGGGATTGGATACAGGCTTCACGCATGAAATGGTATCACTCGCTTATTATTAAAGTAACGCTTATTTTTGCGCTTGCTCTTTTGGGTATCGGAGCGGTTTTTTTCTCTTTTGCAGAGCATGAAAAAAGTAAAGATGTCCGTCAAATGCTTGATTATTCGCATATGGCGATGCGTTCAGCCTTTGATAACACCCATAAAACGCTTGATATGGCGAAGCTTGAAGAATTAGGCTTTGTTCTCATCACCGATGCATCTTTAAAAGAAAAACTTCTCTTGCTTCCACGACCACCCAAACCTTACCCGATGAAGCATATGCAAGAGCGTTTTCGTTTTGGTATCGATGCGGTCGCACATGGACGATTTATCTATACCATCTTGACTCGAAAAGAGAGCGATGCCATCATCTTTCAAACCCCTTTTGAAAAAGAGTTCTTTCCACGCATTCTCTTTCCTTTGATTGTTTTTGGGCTGGTGATTGCTCTTTATATAGGCATTATCCGCTCTTTACTTCCTCTTAAAAGTCTTCGCAAACAAATCAAAGAGTTTGCCAATGGCAATTACGATATTACATGTAAAAGTACCAAAAGCGATGAAATCGCTGCCCTTGCCAATGAATTTGACAGCGCGGTTCAAAAAATAAAATCCCTCAGAGATGCCAGACAGCTTTTTTTACGCAATATTATGCATGAGCTTAAAACACCGATTACCAAGGGTAAATTAGCCGCCGAGATGATAGAAGAGGGAACTTACGCCACCATTTTGCGCAATGCCTTTAAACGTCAAGAAACGCTTTTAGAAGAGTTCACGCGCATTGAAAAACTCAGTGCTGATGAATTAAAACTGGATATCAAACCGTATCATATTGAAGATATTGTGGACTTTGCTTTGGATATTTTAGAGGATAAGAAAGAAAAGATTACATGTAACTTAACACCGACAACCTTAAATGTTGATTTTGAGCTTTTTGGTGTGGCACTGAAAAATCTCTTGGATAATGGCATCAATTACGCAAGCGATGGCAAGGTTTGTATTGAAAATGACCTTCAAAGTATTACCATCTCCAACACGGCTCCTGCTTTAGAATTTGAGCTAGAACGTTACGCACAGCCTTACTTTTTGGAAGGCAAAAAGCAAAAAAGCGCACGAGGGCTAGGCTTTGGACTTTTTATCACATGGCATGTTATCAGACTTCATGGCATGAAATTAGAATACATTCATCAAGAGAATACCAATCACTTTATCATTCGTCTTTAACCTAATCAATCTTAAACCTTAATATTGTTTTAATACTATTACACTATAATTCGCACAATTTCAAAACTTCTTAAATGAACTTCGACCTAAAACCTACCAGATTTGAGCAACGGACTCAGTGAGTATGTAGGTTTTTACATACGATTTGACGAGTTGTGCCTCTTTAAACTCAAAAATTTTTATGTAGTAAAGCAGTGTCTCCTAACGAGTCATGCCCTTTACGCTTGTAATTCTTTTCATTTGGTTTTGAAAAATTAAACACATGGAAAAACACATGCAAACATTCGAATCTTTTGGTTTACACCAAGATATCCTCAAAGCCGTTGTAGAAGCTGGCTTTACAGAACCAAGTCCCGTGCAAGAACAAGCTATCCCTTTAGTTTTAGCAGGTCACGACATCGTCGCTCAAGCCCAAACAGGTACGGGTAAAACCGCCGCTTTTGGTCTTCCAACCATGAGCATGATTGACGCAAGTCAAAACAAAGTTCAACTTTTAGTCATTACCCCTACGCGTGAGCTTGCAACACAAGTGAGCGATGAGCTTTATTCACTTGGTCGTTTTTGTGGTATTAAAACCGTAACGATTTACGGTGGTAGCTCATACTCACGCCAAATTGGTTTAATTGAAAAAGGTGCGAGCGTTATCGTAGCAACACCTGGTCGTATGCTTGATCTTCTTAAAAATGGAAAACTCCCTGGTTTTTCTCCTAAAATGGTCGTCTTAGATGAAGCCGATGAAATGCTAGATATGGGCTTTTTAGAAGACATTGAAGAGATTTTTACTTACCTTCCAAAAGAGCGCCAAACCCTACTTTTCTCAGCAACAATGCCTGAGCCTATCAAAAAATTGGCGACTAAAATTTTACAAGAGCCAAAATTTGTTAGTGTGACCCCAAAAGACCACACCACCAACGAAGACATCGAACAACTCTATTACGTGATTAACGAATACGAAAGAGATGACGCGATGATTCGTCTTTTAGACGCGCTTGAGCCTGAAAAATCAATCGTTTTCTGCCGTACAAAAAAAGAGGTTGACCGTCTTTCCACACAACTCATGGCAGTGGGTTACGCGGCTAAAGGCTTACACGGCGATATGGAGCAAAATCAACGAGAAAGTGTCATCAAAGCATTTCGTAGTTCACAAATCGAACTTCTCGTTGCTACCGATGTTGCAGCGCGTGGTCTAAACGTTGCGGATATCAGCCATGTTTTCAACTACCATATGCCATTTGACCCAGAAAGTTATGTTCACAGAATCGGTCGAACAGGACGTGCAGGTAAAAAAGGTACAGCGATTACGCTGGTAACCCCTATCGAATTTCACTCGATGCAACGCATTGGCAAAAAAGTTGGCTCTAAAATTGAACATCGCATTGTTCCAAGCCTTCGTGATGTAAAAGAGAGTAAACTGGCTAAAATCGCAGACGATATTAAAAATGCAGAGATGAATGAAAGTGCTGTAAAATTACTGGCTATCTTAGAAGAAGATATGGATATGGCGCAAATTGCTCTTAAACTCCTTTCAAACCTTCTCCAAGAAAATGCACCTGTCGGTCCAGATAAAATTGGTTTAGATAAAAAAACACTTGAAAATGTCGTTCGTAATATTGAAGAGCGTGAAAACAGTCGTGGCGGAAGAGGCGGCGGTAGACGTGATGGCAGAAGTGGCGGATACCGAGGCAACGGTGGCGGAAGCCGTGAGGGTGGAGGCTACAGAGGCAGTCGCGAAGGCGGAAGAGATTTTGGCTCACGAGATGGTGGCGGATACAAAGGTAACCGTGACAATGCCGGTGGAAGTAGAGATAGCAGAGATTCTCGTCCACCACGTGCTCCAAGTAGCGATAGAGGAGAGAGCCGCAATCCTTTTGCTAAAGAAGGTTCACGTGAAAGAAGTTCAGAATCACGCGCTCCACGTGCTCCACGAAGCGATGCTCCAAGAGCTCCTCGTGGTGAAGGCTCTTCAAGCCGTGCACCAAAATCTGCTCCTAGAAACGCTTACAAAAAAGACTAATTTTTAATATACTGGCGTGAGCGTATCACGCCAGTATATCCTGTTGTTTGTACGGCGTCTAAATAGATTTTCTCTTCAATATCATCTTTCGCAATGACAGTTGCTTTTCGCGTCTCAAGTAACACCTTTACTTTTTCAACACCTTCAACCCTGCTCAACGCTTTTTTCACCGCGGTGGTGCACAAAGGACAGTGCATACCAGCCACCTCGATAACCACCTCTTCTTTGGCTAAAAGCATCAAGGGTAGAAAGAATACGAAAAGATATTTCATTCGCTCTCCTCTAAAAATAATCCTGCAAGTTCTGGAAAGAGTAAAATCATCAGAATTCCTCCTAAAATAAGCGTGTAAGCCCAAAAAAAGTATCGTCTTTTTTGTGGGTTACATGTAAGATTTTTTTGCCGATGCGCTCGGTAAGAGAGGTATAAAATAAAAAGCGACAACAGTGTTAATGGAATACGAAAAGCGCTTAGGCTTTCTAAGAAACTTAAAAAGCCAAACGAGAAGCCAAAGAGTAAAAATAAGAGTGCGGGGAGGCAACACGCCGTTGCTAAAAATGCGGAAATAAAGGCACTCAAAACTCCCCACATAGTATTTAGCGTTTCTCTTGTGATGTGTACGCGTAGCTAAATGCTGCAGGCGCGTAATAATCAAGCGCTTCGCCATCCACTTCTGCGTATGGATAGCCAAACATATTGAGTGGTTTTTGAGTTGGCTCTGGCGATAAAACAAAATCACGTCCGACATTAAATCCGACCCAGTTCATCTCCCAATTACCAAAGAAATACTCCCTTACTTGCTTCACAAGAGCATCATCCAATCCTTTTTTCTCAAAGAGCATCACCTTTGCCACATCCGCAGGGTCGCACGGAACCCATCCCATACCATCGATGTAAAACTCAGCACGACAATGTTGCGCGCCACTGATTTTTGCAAACCCTTTTTCATCAGCACTGCCACACGCTTTTGAAAAACGTGAACTTCCAAGGCGAATCCCAAAAACTTCACGAGAAGGAACACCTACGCTTCTAAGGAGTGCCACAAAAACAGAGCTGATATCGGTACACTTTCCGCCCATAATATTTTGCTCAATCGCTTTACCCGCATCACCCACACCGCATCCAAGCACGCTATCATCTCGGTACATTGTTTCAGTAACCCATGCATACACTGCTTTGGCTTTATCAAGCGGTGTTTTAGCGTTTTGTGTGATTTTTTGAGCCAACTCTTTGACTTTACCACTGGTTGGAATATGTGCCGTTGGTTTTAAAAAATGCGCCACTTCTTTTGGATACGTGGTTTTTGCAGTTGCTTTTGAAAAATCACTGGTTCGCTCATACGTTGTTACCGTAAAGCTTAGTTCCAAAACTTTATCGCCTCCCTCAACCCATGACGCGTACAAGGTATTGGCTTTGTACGCATTTTTGTCGGTAATGTAGGCTTTTGTTGCATTGGAGCTAAATTTGATATCACTGATACTTTGGTACGAACTGCTTAAAGGCAGTGGAATCCACAGTTGTGCAGGAAGTTTTGGGTTTTCGTGTTTGAGAGCATACGTGTTTTTAACGTAAAACGTACGCGCCGCACCTTTTGATTCGCTCGCTTCTAAAATACTTAGCTGTGGTAAAACCACACCGCTTGCACCAAATGCCATACACCCTTGAACAAACGTTCTTCTTTGCATTGAAAATCCTTAATTTATGATAGCGCACGTGGAGTAAAACATAAAGAAGCAGAAGAAAAGAGTAGTGCAATTTATGTCAGTCTGAACCTCAGACTTCGTGCATGGAAAGAATGGTACACTTTTCAAACTTAAATTCGTCACAAAAAATGAATTAACCTTTTTTTTCAAGTACGTGTAAAAACTCTATAGTTTTTGGATTTTTACCATGATGTCCGTGTGCTTTGAAGCGCTGGTGTTCGTGTGAAAAAAGCTCATATCTCCCATATTTTTTCATCATCTCACGCACCACTTCTTGAGGGATAAGCCCTTCATTGTTGTAACTTAAAACGAGCGTTTTAAACTGCGCTTTACGCACCATCTCCTCTAAAGCAAAAAATGCGGTTTTAGCTTTGCAATAGCGTGAGCTCACATACGCTCGCACCCCTGTTTTTCCTTTGGGCGTAAAGCCATCATAACGTGCGATGGTATTTAGAAGATGGTAATTGGCTCCGTATTGACGGTGATTGTAAGGTGGGTCAAGGTAGAGTATGTCACCTTCAACACGCTCTATCAACACATTGGCATCTTCGCAATAGACCTGTGTGGGGATAAGCGTTTGCTCATACACCAAAGGCTTAAACTCCAAAACTTTTTGAGCAAGAGGCTTGAGGTCTTTTAAAAAAGCCCCATAGATAGAAGCGGTATTGGAAACGCTATGCGCACTCTCAATCAAAGAAGCTAAAAGGCAAAAATAGAGTGCTTCATCGGATGCATACGTTTCAATACCTTGACGAAGGGCATCGATTGTCTTAGCATTTTCATCGGAAAAATAGTTTCTTCCCTCCCCTCCGCCAAGGGCATAGCTCATAAAAATCGTGCCTTTAACACTTTTACATGTAAAGAGTTTTTCTACTGCCTCATCCAGTCTTTCTAGTGGCTTTGTGCGAAGAATATTGCGAAGCAAAACATAACTGTAATACTCCATATCGTTAGCTATCAATACGCCAACATCGTTTTTATAGGCTAGACTCACCGCACCACTTCCCGCAAATATATCGCAAAAAACCTTATCACGCAGATGTGTTCCTGCAACATCGCAAATGGTTCTTTGAATAAAAGGAAGAAGTTTTGCTTTTGAACCAAGATAGTGCACGTTTACTCCACAATTTTTTAGTATCTTACCAAAAGTAGAACACTTTTTGCTTTTTACATGTAAAGATACTTTTCAAAGGATAAACCATGCACTTTTTAGTCGTTGATGACAGCTCAACCATGCGCAGAATCATCTGTAACACCCTCAATAACATAGGCTATACCAATGTCACTGAGGCAGAAGATGGTATAGACGCGCTTAGAAAGATGAAAGAGACGCAGTTTGATGCCATTATGACGGATTGGAATATGCCTCGAATGAACGGGCTTGAGCTTGTAAAATCAGCACGCCAGATGGAGCGTTACAAAGACACACCTATCGTGATGATCACCACAGAAGGAGGTAAACGTGAGGTCATTACCGCTATCAAAGAAGGGGTAAACAACTACATCGTCAAACCTTTTACACCTCAAATCCTCAAAGAAAAACTCAAAGATATCATCTAAAAAAGATACTAAAACAGTTTCGCCCATCTTCGTGCGCGTAGGTGAGGCGAAATCCATGCTTCTTGACCACCTCATGCGCGATATAAAGCCCAAGACCCAAACCTTGGGTTGAGCCTTCGATGGAGCGGTTGAACGCTTTGGTAAAGTCCAAGCGTTTTTCATCAAGTTTTTCACCATCACTCCACACACAAATAGCCTTAGCGCTGAGGCTTACATCAACATCGTGGTGTGAATACTTTAACGCATTGTCCAACAGGTTTTTAAGCGCTGTGGCAAAGAGTTCAAAATCAACGTTGAGCAATGGAGCTTCTTCTTCAATCTTTACATGTAAACGGTTTGTCTCACTCATCAACAAATCAAGCGCGTGGTCAAGCACATCGACCAGTCGGTACTCCTTTGCATCAACACTCCATTCGCTAGAGCTGAGTTTTTCAACCTTAACCATCTCTTCAAGCAAACTCTCCAACCGTTTAAAAATGCGCTCTAATTGCTCTTTTTTACCCTGATGTTCAAGCGAATGCGAGAGAATCTGCCCTTTCATAATCGGCGTTTTAAGCTCGTGCAAAATGTTGCGTAAAAAAAGTGTTCGCGCTCCTTTGAGGCGGTGTATTTTGCTCATCGCATGGTTAAACTCAGTCGCGATTTCACCCAACTCATCTTTGCTTTCCACCTGAATCGTCTGTAACTGTGGATTTTCACCAAACGCTCGAATGGCAACTTTAAGATGACGCAAACGCAGCAGTTTTTGCATCACCACGCCAAAGAAAAGCAGTAAAAAAAGATTAATCACGCACGCCAAAATCCACAAACGCACCATAGAAACTTCTGACGTATCTTCCAAAAGAGGCATCGGATGTAAAGGTGGGCGTATCTTATGCGGACGCTCTTCTTCAAAGGAGTGAGGTGGAGGAAAAGGAGGAGGAGATGGCATCGTTTTGGGAACGAAGTAGAGCTTGTTTTCATAGCGCATCATGTCAAAAAAAGGGTCTTCCAAAACCTTCTCTCCGTTTTGGGCAATGGTGTTTTTATCCATCTTGCTTACATTTACATGTAACGATATCCACTCTTTGGGTGTCTGCTCAAACGGCGCATTGTGCATCATTTTGACACTCATGATAAAACGCTGAAACGCAAAATAATCGCCATCGGTACGTTGTCGTTTATACTCAAGCCCTAAGGCGATATTGATAACAACCATAGTAAGCGCAAAAAAGAGTGTCACAAGGGTGATGATGGAGACGTTACGCATTGACAAACTTATACCCAACCCCTCGCACCGAGAGAATAAAACGTGGATTTTTAGGGTCATCGCCTATCTTTTGACGAATACGTCCCATAATCACATCAATACTCTTAAGACTGCTTTCGTATTTGATGGAGCCGATGTTGAGCAAAAGCTCTTCGCGCGAGATGACATAGCCCTCTTTTTTAAGCATATAAGAGACGATTTCATACTCCGCTAACGTCAGTTGCAAGGTTTGTCCGTGTTTAAAAATCGCATGTTTTGCCTCATCTTGCACAAACACTTGCTTCATCTCATGCCCCGCACTACGCCTTAAAATCGCACGCAAACGAAAGGCAAGTTCTCTTGGGTCATACGGTTTGGGTAAAAAATCATCCGCACCCCGCTCAAATCCCATCCCTTTATCGTTCATATCGCTACGAGCCGAGGAGATGATGATGGGCATCGCAGGAAACGCCCCTCTGACCACACGGCAAATCTCCAAACCATCCATTTGAGGTAAAGAAAGGTCTAGCACTAAGGCATCAAAAGATTCATCTTGCAAACGGGTTAAACCCTCAAGTGGCGTAAACGCCAAATGCGCTTCAATCTCTTCGTGTGCAAGCGAGCTTTGTAACAGTAAGGCTAATTCAACATCGTCTTCAATGAGAAGTATTTTTATCATGCTTTGATTATAGCGAAGGGTAAGTAAATGAAAAGTAACACCACGCGTTTAAAAACGTGGTGTATGGATGAAGCGTTTAAGCGCTTAGGTTAAGCACCGATTGGGTTGTGCTGTTTTGGTTGCCATAAGAGGAGATGATCTGAGCCAAAAGCCCTTTCATCAAATCTTCTTCACCTTTTTTCTCACTCACACCCATGCTCTCCTCTTTTGAAGACTCTTGGTATGCCATCGCTTCAGAAGCAGTGACTCGACCATCACCATTGGCATCAGCCGCTTCAAAATTTGTCGCCAACGTCTCAAAAAGTGACGATAACGCACTATCCGTTGAGCTTGTCTCACTTGCAAGTGTTGTGAGCTCACCAACGGTATAGCCTGTATCTTCTTCATCCTCACTTTGAGCTGGAGGGGGACCTGGTGGCGGTGGTGGCTTTCCACCCATACCCATAACGCCCGCAGAAGCCATCGACTCAAATGCGCTGGAGAGCTCATCTAAGCTAATCGCACCGTTTTCATCGGTATCTAAACCATTAAACGCTTCTGTTATAGCACTTTCATCGCTAATACTAGAGAGCTCTAATGCCGCTTTGCTAAACTCAGCACTATCAATACCGCCACTCGAATCAATATCCATCGTACTAAGAAGCGCTTGCGCAAACTTAGCACTGATATCATTACTCGAAGCTGTGTTGCTACTGCCATAGCTAGAATAAGCCGATACCCCATACGAAGAACTAGAATTGATATTCATCGTCTCCTCCTATTTCGGATTTGGGAGCTTTCCCATCCAAAATCTTAATACCAAAGCGGTAAACGGTGGGTAACATTTT
>CAYTVI010000031.1:17731-23739 GCA_964441765.1 uncultured Sulfurospirillum sp. | reverse complement strand
GTGGCGGACAGAGAGGGATTTGAACCCTCGGTCAGGTTACCCCGACGCATCCTTAGCAGGGATGTGGTTTCAGCCGCTCACCCATCTGTCCAAGTAAAAAAGTAGAACGTGATTATAGCAAAAGTAGATAATAGTCTGCTTAAAAGGACAAGCAGACTACTTCATTTCGGGATGTTTTATCGTACCTTCATAAAAGGGCACACAGTTTTCATCTCTTTTAGCTTCTTCTTGCTGTATATTTTTAGATTTTCCCAATAAAGAGAGTGCGGCATTAGCGATGGTATTGATGGTGGTTTCATCCACTTTGAGTTTTGGTTTTTGAAATGTCCCTACAATAGTCTGTTCAAAACGTGCACACCCTTTAGTATCTAACAAAGCAACCTTAACATCTAAAAATTTCTCTTCGATTATCTGTAAAGCACCTTTAAGAGCAATACGATGTTTTGCGCTGCTAAATGCAACATCGGTGAGTTTAGCTTCCGAATAATCAATATCTACTTTTGCCATAACCGACTTAAGCACATTTGAGTTTCCCTCAAAGTTACCTGATACACCCAAAAGAAGATTTGCAAGATTGAGATTTTTAGAATCACTCAAGGCTGAAGCTACTTTATCGATATCATAACCTCTGAGTGTAATATTCTCACCTGCTAAAATGATAAATCCACCTAAAGTACTTTTAATCGTTTGCATATCGCCTAAAGAACATGCTAGCTTAAGTTCTCCACTAGCCTGACCATCTAGCAACTCTTTTCCAAAAAGTGCTTTTGAAAAAGGCTGAAGTTTCAATTCTGCTACTTTATGCTTCAACGATATTTTAGTTGTTTTTCCACTCAAATCAAGCTTACCGCTTCCTTGTAATGTCGAATCAAAGAGGATGTATTTGAGATTTTCCATCGTCACAATCGCATCTTTCATTTCAAAATTCATCGAAAGGTCGGAGATGAATTTTGTCCCATGACTTAGTCTTTCAATCCGTGAATCCCCTTTTAAAAAAAGTCCTTGTAGTTTATTGTGTTTCATGGCATCAAAACTAATATCATGTATGAAAAGATTGATTTTTTCAGCTTTGGAAGTTGTGTTGGTTTCACCATCCAAATACGATAAGTTGGCTTCAGAAAATTTGACTTTTTTGATATTGACTAGAGGAAATTCATCTTCGCTTCCTACTGTAGTATTGTGTTCTTTTGTTTTTTTATCGCTCTTTGGTTTAGGAGAGACTAAATCAAAGTTAAATCTTCCATCTTTATTTTTTTCAATCATCACATTAAGTTTTTCAAAACTGACGTGTTTGATTTTTATCTCTTTTTTCAACAAAGGTGCAATTTCAACGGCAACATCAAAGCTACCAAGTGTGGCAAAAGAAGCTTCAGACTTATATTGAGGATTTCTAACCTCGATATCAAAAATTCTTACACCTACGGGAGAAAGTGACAAGGTAATATCGCCTTTGATAATTAACTCATATCCTGTATTGTCTTTGATTGCTTTTTGGATTCTAGGTTTGTATTCATTAAAATCAATCACTTTAATGATTAAGAAAAAGGCAACAATACTAATCGCACAAAATAAAATAATACTTAAGAGCACTTTTTGAAACATGAGATTCCTTGTTCTCTTTTAGATATTTTCAAGAATTTTCTTCACAACACCCAAAGGGTCATTGTTATGATAAATGGGACGTCCTACGACAATAAAATCAGACTTTTCATCTTTAGCTTTAGCTAAGTCTGCTACACGTTCTTGATCATTTGCCCCTTCACCAAAAGGACGAATACCTGGTGTTAGTGTTAAAAAATACTCTGATGTGTGTGCTTTGATGATTTGGCTCTCATAAACAGAACAGACTACCCCGTGTAATCCACTTTGATAAGCATCTTTTGCAAAATCAACGACTTTGTGCGTGATACTTTTATTGTAAATGGCTTCAAACGATTGGTTATCAAAACTTGTCAATGCAGTCACCGCTAAAACGATGGGAGGATTGTTAAAAGTATTCACTCGCTCCATTACCATACGCATGGCTTTTACACCACTAGAAGCATGAACGTTAAACATATCCACGCCAAGCCCTATCATAGACTCAGCGCTGTCTGCCATTGTATTGGGAATGTCATGAATTTTTAAATCTAAAAAGATTTTAAAAGCAGGGTTAATGTCTTTAATCTCTTTTAAAAGCAATGCACCATCTCTGATAAAAGAGCGCAAACCAACTTTTAGCCAAATATTTTCACTCTTAAGCTGACGAATCAGCGCTAAATTTTCCTCTTTACTAGGTAAGTCGAGGGCGACACAGAGTTTCATTTATTTGAGTTCCTGATCTTTACAAATCGCATCTAAAACGCCATTAATAAACTTAGGGCTTGTCTCATTGCAAAGTTTTTTTGCGAGTTCTATCGCTTCATTAATAATAACAGCGTTATCGAGTTCTGAATATAAAATCTCATAAGCACCTAAACGTAAAATGGCACGCTCTAACATACCAATTTCGCTTAAGTTCCACTCTTTAAGGTGCAAATTGATCGCCTCATCAATGACTTTCATATGTTCTTTGACCCCATGATAAAGCCCAAGAGCAAACTCTTTTTGCTGATTGCGAATCTTTTTCTCTTCAAAAAGTTCATCTATAAATTTATCAATACCTGCATTACCGATGTCTTCTGCGTATAGAAGACCTATAATACTCTCTCGTGCTTGATGTCGTGTTGCCAATGCGTTTCCTTATAGGTTTTTGTAGAGGCTAATCAATTCAATCAACCCTGTCATAGCTTCAAAACCTTTATTACCCGCCTTGCTACCCGCACGCTCAATCGCTTGTTCAATCGTATCGGTGGTCAAAACACCAAAGGTGACTGGTTTTTGGTATTTAAGTGCCGTATTAGCAACACCTTTGGTCGCTTCAGCTGCTACATAGTCAAAATGCGGTGTACTTCCGCGAATCACTGCGCCCACGCAACATACCGCATCGTATTTGCCAGCACTTAAAATTTTATCGAGTGCCAAAGGAATTTCATACGCCCCTGGAACTAAAATCAAATCAAGATTTTTTTCGTCCCCACCGTGACGAATAAACGCATCACGTGCTCCTTCTACCAAACGGTCTGTGATGATATGATTAAACCTACTGTTGATAATCGCTACCTTTTCGCTGCCATTAAGAGAAAGCTTTCCTTCTATAATATTCATAATTGTCCTTCAATCAAATGTTTCTTAATGATACACTATTTTTCGTTACAATTTGATTAGAATGACCTTTTTCACCATCTAAAAAAAGGTGTAAATTTTTTATCAACCCAATGACAAAGCGGAACTTTCATTCACTTTTCATAATTTTCTACTATACTGCTATCGAAAAATGATCTTAATTTAGGATAGTTTTATGAAAATAAAATCAGACCTATTTTCCAAAATAGCTTTATTAATCCTAGGAAGTATTGCGATTGTTGGGCTTAATGCTTATGTTTCATATCTTGATATGATGGCAGAACGAAAGCTCAAAACAAAGCATCTTGTCGAATCAACGCAAGGTATCTTACGCTTTTATCATGACAAAGCCATACAAGGCACCCTTACTGAAGAATTAGCGCAAAAAGAGGCAAAAGCGGCTATTCGGAATATTCGTTATGATCAACATGAGTACTTTTGGATCCAAACGAATGACCAAATGCCTCTTATGCTGATGCATGCAACGATGCCAGAACTTGAAGGTAAAACACTAGACGATAAGCGATTTAACTGCGTGACACATATTCAAAAAAATATGCATTCTAAAATTATGGAAACGTTAGAATCAACAAATCTCTTTCTTGCCATTAGTAAAATGGCAAAAGAAAATAGCGAAGGCTTCATCTTTTATCAGTGGACAAAACCTGAAGCAGATGGCTTTATCTCTCGTAAAACCTATCCAAAAATTTCCTATTTTCAAGAATATAAAGATTGGGGCTGGATCGTTGGTTCTGGTATTTATGTGGATGATGTCAAAGAGAGTGTTTTAAAAAATTTACTTATGACATTGTTACTTGCCATCATCTCAATTTTTGTATGGTTTAAATTACGTTAAATTTATAGAAAAGAAGGTCTATCACAAAAATTAAGATAGACCTTCTTTTGATATCTGCTTTAAAACATTGAAGGGATGCCTGGAATTTGCCCAACCAGCGCTAGTGCTCCACCGCAAATAACAAACATCACTGATGGTATAACAAGACGATCCGCAAAAGATAATTGTTTTGTTCTTTCTTTATCACCAATAAAACCCAAATTATCTAATAGCATTGCAAGAGACCATCCAAATACAGGGTTCACTAAAGCACTCGCAAAAATACAGATACCTGCACTTTGTGAATCTTTCTCATTAGCAACCATCTGCATACCCGCTTCTAACAATGGCAAGAAAACTCCTACAAGCAAGGCTACACGTAACACAGGCTCCCACATAGCTAAATCCATCGGAAATCCTAAGATGGAGCATACCACACACAAAAGACCTGTGAGCATTGCTCCAGCAGGAATGGCTCTTTTAGCAATTGCCGCAGGAATCATGTATGTCCCCCATGAAGAAGAGATATTTGCCCCACCAAGAATAGAGCCAACCATTTGACGAAAAGAGACGACAGTCATCGTATCATCAACATCCATCAGTACATGCTCCGCCTTTTTAGGGTAACTTAGCTCTTGAAAAACGCGGTGTCCAAGAAAATCGGGAGACCACATTGCAACGGCTAGGATAGCAAAGGGAATAACTGCAATGTATTCGGAAAAAGTTGGCCAGCCAAGTTTCCAGCCCGTTGTTTCACCCCACCAATAAAAAGGGCTCATATTAGGTAAGCCCGGTTCTGTCACAAACTCAAAAGGCACACCCATAGCAAAAGCAACAAGACCCGCAACAAGTGAGCATAACGGGATAGCAAGCCATCTTAATTTGACGCGAGCAAGGTAAGCATAAAGAGCGATGGTGACAAAAATAACCACCACAGAAACCAAAGGGAGATGAGCATTCGTAGCCCATTTGTTAAACAGTGCAATTTGCCCTATGGTACCCGTTGCCCCTAAAAAAAGAAGCAACCCTGCTCTAACACCTACACCCGTGAGCGTGACCAGTTTGGAACCACCTTTGAAAACACTGAGCAGTAGACCAAACAATCCTATCAAAACGCCCAAGGCAAGGGGATGCCCTCCTGCAACCGCAACCAAAGGAATCAAAGGAATCATTGGTCCATGCGTTCCTGCTAGATTTGCACGAGGATTTAAAATGCCTGAAAAAACAATCACAAATAAGATACCTGCAATCAGCATTTCATAACGCACATTTTCAGCGATAAATGCCGCATCGAGTCCAAATTGGGCAGCAAATGCACCTGCCATGGCCGCTACCATAACGATTTTACCAATTGTCGCAGCAATCGCAGGAACCCAATCTTCTATTTCAAATCGATAATCACGAAATGGTAAATTAATACCCCAACGTTTATACCGTGCTATTTCCAATTCGTAGTTCAAATACTCTTCGCGTGTTTGAAACTCACTTTTATGCTTACGACGTTGTTTATACGTCAACTTCTCTTCATGACTCACCATAACACCCCCACTCTTTTATCTAACATATTGTTAATCAATTGACAAGAATGGTATCGTGTTAAAATGACAAATATATAAAATTTTAAAGGATTATTTGAGATACATCAACGCTTTTTCCAAACACTTACATGTAAAGATTTTAGCGTCTTTTTTTGCTCGCTCTCAGAAATACTCAAAGGCATATAAACAGGTGTTACATGTAAATCAAAAAAAGGTAACAAGTGCTCATTCAATGCATCAAATGTGCTATATTTTTCGCCATTTTTCTTAAAGCCTCCTAGCCATTTAGCCTTTGAAGTTTTTGTCTCATCCCAATCATAAGCACTTGCAATGACTAAAAATCCTTGCTCATTTAAACGCTCTTTGATGTTCTTCAAAAAAAGTGCTGGGTCATACAAGGTATCGAGTACATCGTTGGCTAAAATCACATC
>CAYTVI010000031.1:13221-17631 GCA_964441765.1 uncultured Sulfurospirillum sp. | reverse complement strand
GCAAATGTGCCTCGTCCAGCACCACAGCCAATTTCAAGGGCTTTGTTCTTTGCACCACCAAGCGCGATACAAAACTCAGCCATTGTTTCATAGTAGTTGTTCTCTTTGTCACCAAAGTGCGCGTCGCAAATTTTAGAGAGTGCAAAGTCTGTTTCATAAAACACAGAGCTTGTTTGTATAGGCTCACTTGATTCGATATAGCGAAAGCCAGCATGTTGGTAAAAATGTCGCCTAAATGCGTAGCGTGAGCTTCTTATAATCTCATTGCCCGTGCTAATCCATGAGCCACCTTTGATGAGATTGTGTCTGTCATCAAACGTTGGGACGGAAAAATCATCGTAGAGTAGATGCACGCTAAAGCCATCAAAACCATTAATAGGTGTTTCACTCCACTGCCACACATTACCGATGACATCGTAAAAATCGCCAAAAGCAAAGGTGTCGACAGGTACACTTGAGGCAAAATACTCTAGGTTGATATTTGCCGGTGCTTTGTCCCAAAAAGGCTCATCTTCTTTTACATGTAAATCTCTTAAAACATACCACTCTTCTTCACTGGGGAGGCGAATGGGTTTAGCCTCTTTCGCACTTTTCCAGTTACAAAAGGCTTTGGCTTCAAGGTAGTTAATCTCCACTGGCCAACTCCACGGCATCGCAATCTCTTCTGCCATCACGCGAAGCGCGTAGCCCTCTTCATGTTTACGCCAAAACAGTGGCATGGTTGCGTTTTTATAACATTTCCACTTCCACCCCTCTTCGCTCCAAAACGCCTCATTGTCATAGCCACCCTCTTCGATAAAGGTTAAAAACTCAGCGTTTGAGACAAGGTATTTGGAGGCTTTAAAGTCTTTCACTTCTTTTACATGTAACCCGTATTCGTTATCCCAACCATACAGCGCATCGTCTTTTTTCTTCTCCAATCGAAGCGTTGTCCCTTTTACATGTAAAAGCTGATTTTTCACCACAGGGGTATCCAACGGACAGACTTTCCAAAAAGGATTTGGTGTTACGTTTTCAAGTGGAAGCTGACGAATGAGTACCGAAGAGGTCTCAAGATGAATCCGCTCATGCTCAATGCCCATCAGAATCGCCCAAAATGGACTCTCCCACGAAATGGGCATCGACAGAGGTAAAGTATCGATAAGTTCTAAGATTTTTGTTTTGACCTGCTCGCGGTACGCTCTAATCTCGGGGATGCGAGGCCATTTGTAGTTAGACTGATTCAAATCATCCCAACTCATCTCGTCCACACCAATGGCAAAAATCGACTCGAATGTCGGATTGATGCGTTTATCAATCAGCTTGGCAAGCACCAATTTATTGATAAAAAAGGTCGCCGTATGGCCAAAATAAAAAACAAGCGGATGACGCAATGGGTCTGCGGTGAGGTAATAACTTTCATCATCCTTCATCAACTCAAAGAGTTTTTCGTAGACCGTGTAGGTTTTTAGAAAATAGTCCTTAATCTCTTGACGTTTTTGCTCCGCGCTTCCCTGATTTAGAAGAATATTGCGTGTAGGGATCAGTTGCATGTTATGCCTTTAAGCTGTCTTGAATCGCTTTAATATCTTTAAGAGCCAAACTCAAATCGTCCAAATCTAACATATTAGGACCATCACAGAGTGCCTCGCACGGGTTAAAATGTGTTTCAAAGAAGAAACCATCGACTCCGACGGCTGCGGCGGAACGTGAAAGCGGACGCACAAACTCACGTTTTCCACCACTTTTTCCACCCTCCGTTCCTGGCATTTGCACCGAATGGGTTGCATCAAAGATGACAGGTGCAAAAGAGCGCATGATGACAAAACTGCGGGCATCGACGACTAAATTGCCGTATCCAAAGGTACTGCCTCGCTCAGTAAGCCACACACCCGCTTTTTTTGCCGCTTCGTAGCCCTCTTCTTTAACCCCTCTGGTATCAAGCACTTTTTTCACAGAATAGCGCATATCCGCAGGGTTTAAAAACTGTCCTTTTTTGATATTCACCACACAGTTTGTCTGTGCAGCAGCGACTAAAAGGTCAGTTTGACGACACAAGAAGGCTGGAATCTGAAGCACATCGACCACTTCACCTACGGGTTTTGCTTGGGTGTAGTCGTGAATGTCGGTTAAAAGCTTGTAACCAAACTGCGCTCTTACCTCATCCAAAAGCTTTAACCCTTCATCCATACCAGGCCCTCTAAAGCTGTCAATACTGGTACGATTGGCTTTATCAAAACTGCTTTTAAAATAAAAATCTATCGTTGTATCTTCATGGTAAGGCATGAGTTTTTCAGCAACCCTAAAAAGGTTCTCTCTACTTTCAATGACACACGGTCCTGCGATTAAAATCATTCTTTCTCCTTTGCGACGATGATGCCGCTAATAATGACCAAGAGTATACCAAATAGTCCAATAATATCAGGTAAACCATCTCCTAACATAACACCAATAATGAGCGCAAACAAGATAATCGAATACCCAGCTGCTCCTACAATTCCCGCTTTGGTAGCACCAAAGGCTTTGGTCATATACAACTGTCCAATCGCTCCTGAAATGCCCATTAGCACAATATAAACCCACGCAATACCGTGAGGCATCACAAAGGCTGAGAGCATAAAATCGAGTGATGGATGGGTGTAAAACGCGCTAATACCCATAAAAAGCGCAGGTAAAAGTGTGCCTGTGAAAACAAATGCCAAGACGATAATACGTACATCGTACACTTTGTTCAATTCTCTTACACTCGTGTACGCCAATGCCGCACCCAAACCGCTTAAAAGCCCAAAAATATCCGTTTTTGAAAGCATCAAACCGCTGGGTTTCATCACCAAAACAATGCCTAAAAAGCCTAAAAAAACAGCACACCAACCACGCCATCCCATGCGCTCTTTTAAAAAGAAAAATGCCAACATCGCTGTAAAAATAGGTGCTGTACGAGAAAACGTCATGGCATCAGCGAGTGGAATATGGGCAATGTTATAAAAAAAAGCAAGCATCGCACTAAAGCCAATGAGCGCCCTAAAAAGAAGTAACCAAGGCTTACCACCTTTGTGTTTGGGAGGAGTTCTAGCAAGGCTAAATAAAACCAGAAGCATCGTCACACCATTACGAAAAAAGACCACTTCGATAGAAGAGATGGACTGACTCAAGGTTTTAGCCAGTGCGCCATCGATGGCAAAGCTAAACGAAGAGATGAGCATAAACAAAACACCTCTGTTTATCCCACTCAAAAATACTCTCACCCTCTACACCCCTCTTCCATAAATACTCAATCATAATCAAATCTGTGTTAAAATCCGTTGATTTTTACATGTAAAGGATGTCTCTTATGAACTTACAAGATTTTTTAGATTATACGCTTTGGGGTTATCCCATCGCTCCTATTTTAATTGCAATCACGATTGCCCTTTCAAGCCTTATGTTAAAAAATATTTTGGCTACTTTGATTTTAAAACCTTTGCGAACAATTAGCAAACACAGTTCAACCGATACCTTAGAAAAAATCGCTGATCTTTCAGAAGCACCTCTAAAACTCTCACTTGTATTTGGAGGTTTTTACATCGCATCGCATTGGCTTCATACCCCAAAAACAGAGCCATTTATTCATCTTATTTTTAAATCGTTTCTTACCTTTGTTATCTTTTGGATACTCTTTCGCATGGTCGATAAATTCTCAACTCTTTTTAATTTTTTCTCTTCCAAAGTGGGCAAAGAACTCAACGACGATATTCAAAATTTCCTCACAAAAACCCTACGCATTTTAGTCATTGCCCTAGGCGTCATGGCGATTTTGCAAGAGTGGGGCATTAATGTCAGTGCTTTTGTCGCCTCATTGGGACTGGGTGGTTTGGCATTTGCCTTAGCCGCGAAAGACACTGTCGCCAACCTCTTTGGCTCACTGGTCATTTTTAGCGACCGACCGTTTCAAGTGGGTGATTGGGTGGAAACGCCCAATGTAGATGGAACCATCGAAGAAATCGGTATTCGCTCTACCAAAATCAGAAACCATGCCCAAGCATTGGTAAGCGTTCCTAATGCGGTGATGGCAAACACTACTATTACCAACTGGTCACGTATGGGTAAGCGTCGTGTGCGTACACGCATTGGTCTTACCTATGCTACAAGTGCCCAGCAGATGCAAGCGGTGGTGAGCGATATCAAAGAGATGTTGCAAAACCATCCTGACGTTCATCCTGATGTCATTGTTGTAAGCTTTGATGAATTTGAAGCCAGCGCGCTGAGTATCTTGCTCAATTTTTTCACCAATTCTATCGTGACCGCTGAATATTTACATGTAAGACAAGATATCAATTTCAAGATTATGCAGATTGTTTCAAAGCATGGCGCACAGTTTGCTTTTCCATCGCAATCGCTTTATGTAGAGAGTTTACCAAAATAACAGCAAACACACGCTATAATAGAATCAAT
>CAYTVI010000031.1:3030-13121 GCA_964441765.1 uncultured Sulfurospirillum sp. | reverse complement strand
ACCAAAGGTTTCTATGAAAAAAATAGCCATCATAGGGCTTCCTAATGTTGGGAAAAGCTCTTTATTTAACCGCATTGCCAAAGCGCGCATTGCCATTACCTCTGATTTTAGTGGAACAACCCGTGATATCAAATCGCATCCTGTCAAAATCCTTGAAAAACCCTGCCTTCTTTTGGACACAGGAGGACTTGATAAATCCACAGAACTCTTTGAAAATGTTCACTCTATGTCCATGGAAGCATCCAAAAAAGCCGATATCATTTTGATGGTGGTTGATGGGAAAATGCGTCCAAGCGATGAAGAAAAGAAAATCTTTTATGGTCTTCAAGGACGTAAAAAACCTATCGCGTTAGTCATTAACAAAATCGACAATGACAAAGAGATGGAGCGGGCTTGGGAGTTTGAAGAGTTTGGGGCTGAGCATGTCTTTCCCATCTCCGTATCACATAACCGTGGTGTTGTATCTCTTTTTGAATGGATTGCCTCGCATCTTCCAGCTTTGCCAGAAACCACACCTCCTCCTAGTGAAGAGGATGAAGACAATTGGGATGATGAAGGTATTGAAGAAGAAATTGAACTTCCTTTAGAGACGTTAGAAGAAGAGGCAGAGACCAATCAAATCAATATTGCTATCATTGGTCGTGTCAATGTGGGCAAAAGCTCGCTGCTCAATGCATTAGTGGGCAAGCAACGTGCGGTCGTCAGTTCAGTTGCAGGAACGACGATAGACCCAGTGGATGAAAGCAGCCCTCACGAAGACAAAATCCTCAACTTCGTCGATACCGCAGGACTTCGCCGTCGTGGTAAAATCGAAGGCATTGAGAAATTTGCATTGATGCGTACCAAAGAAATGTTAGAGCGTGCACATGTTGCCTTGCTTGTTTTAGATGCAAGTGAGCCTTTTTTAGAGCTCGATGAACGCATCGCGGGACTCGTAGAAGATAACAATCTAGCGTGTATCATTGTCCTTAATAAATGGGACAAAGCAATGGCTGATTATGATACCACCGTTGCCGATGTGCGTCACCGCTTTAAATTTCTCTCTTATGCTCCCATTATTACGGTTTCAGCGTTGACAAAACAAAGGGTTTCTAAAATCAAAGATATGCTTTTGGAAGTTTATGCTAACTTCTCACAACACCTCCCAACGGGTCGTTTAAATGAAATTATCAAAGAAGCAACCATTCGCCACCAAATCCCAAGTGACCATGCCAAAGTCGTTAAAATCTACTTTGCAACCCAGTACCAAAGTAAACCGCCACGCATTGTTTTAGTCATGAATAAACCACGTTCCTTGCACTTTAGCTACAAACGCTACCTTGCGAATCAATTGCGTGAAAACTTCTCATTAGAGGGCACACCGATACTGATTTACCCACGTGCTAAGGGTGAAAGAGATAACGAGCGAGAAGAAAACGGTGCTGAATCCTAAAAATAAAAACATCGTCCTCATTGGTTTTATGGGTGTTGGTAAAGGAACTATCGCGCGTTCTCTTATTCAGAAAACAAAACGCATGGGACTAGATACGGATGATATCATCGAAAGCATGGAAAATCGTAAAATTAAAGATATTTTTGCAAGTGATGGTGAAGCGTACTTCCGTAAACTAGAGAAGAAAACAGCCAAATGGTTAGAAAAAAGTGTTAAAAATGCTGTCATTTCAACGGGTGGCGGCTTTTTTAAAGTGGATAATTTAGAAAAAATAGGCACGGTTATCTACTTAAAATCGAGTTTTGAAGGGATTTTAAAACGCCTTCAAGAACATGAAAATGCCAATCTCAAATTAGCAAAACGCCCACTTTTGAGTGATTTGGAAAAAGCCAAAGCACTTTTTGATGAGCGTAGTCCTCTTTACGAGGCAAAAGCTGACATCATCATTGATGTGGAAGAACGTAAGATTAAGGAGATTGTCAAAGATATCATCTCTGTGTTAAAATTAAAAAAAGATTAGGATAGGTGAATGAGAGTATTAACAGGTATCCAGCCCTCTGGTGCGCTTCATATTGGAAACTATTTTGGCGCAATCAAACAAATGGTCGACCTTCAAGAAAGAAGTGACCTTTTTATCTTTATAGCCAACTACCATGCCCTAACCTCCCTAAAAGATGGTGAGGCTCTTAAAAACAACACGCTTGATGCGGCAATTAACTTTATGGCTTTGGGCATTGACCCACACAAAACAACCTTTTGGGCACAATCAGATGTTAAGGAAGTCTTAGAGCTTTACTGGATACTCTCAGGCTATACGCCCATGGGATTACTCGAGCGTGCGCACAGCTACAAAGACAAAGTAGCAAAAGGCATTGCAGCAAACCATTCCTTATTTTCTTATCCCGTGCTCATGGCAGCCGATATTTTACTCTACGACTCAGAAGTCATTCCTGTAGGAAAAGACCAAATCCAACATGTTGAAATTACGCGAGATATTGCGATTAAATTTAACAATGATTTTGGAGATATCTTCAAAATTCCAGAATTTAAAGTCGATGAAGAAGTCGCTACTGTTCCAGGACTGGATGGGGCTAAAATGAGTAAAAGTTATGGCAATACCATCGATATTTTTTGCACCGAGAAAGAGCTCAAAAAAGCAACCTCACGCATCGTAACCGATTCGACACCGATGGAAGAGGCAAAAAATCCTTTTACATGTAATGTTTACGCTTTGGCTAAACTCTTTTTAGAAAATGACGAATTACTTGCACTTCAAGCTCGTTATGCTAAAGGCGGAGAAGGTTATGGGCATTTTAAAGCTTACCTCAACACGCTTATTTGGGACTATTTTGCCCCTGCACGTGAAAAAAGAGCTTATTATTTAGAGCATAAAGATGAAGTGATGGCGATTTTAGAAGAAGGTGCAAACAAGGCTCGTCGTATTGCCAGTGAAAAAATGCGCCTTATTCGTGATGTTGTTGGAATTTACCGCTAAGGGATAGAATGTTAGATATAAAATTGATTCAAAATGATTTTGATGCTGTTGCTACAGCATTGCGTAAGAAAAAAGTAGATGAGGCTCTTTTAGAAGAGGTTAGAGCTATTTCGTTGGAGCTTAAAAATGCACGTATCGTTTTAGAACCTCTTCAAGCAGAGCAAAATGCTAAAAGCAAACTCTTTGGTGTTTATGCCAAAGAAGGTAAAGATGTGGACGCCTTAAAAGCAGAGCTCTCTTTAAACAAAGAAAAAATTACTGAAGCACAAGAGATTGTACGTGCACTAGAAGAAAAACTAGAATCCTTAGCGACCATTATTCCTAATATGCCCTCTTCTTTGGTTCCTGATGGCGAAGATGAAAATGACAATATTGAGCTTAAGCGTGTATTAGAGCCTCGTGTATTCTCATTTACCCCAAAAGAGCATTGGGATATTGACAATAAACAAGAATGGATTGACTTTGAACGAGGTGTTAAACTCTCTAAAAGTCGTTTTTCCGTACTTAAAAATGAAGGGGCACGACTTGAACGCGCACTCATTAACTACATGCTTGATTTTAACCGAAGCAGAGGTTTTCACGAAGTGGCCGTTCCTTATATTGTCAACCGCGAAACCTTGATGGGCACAGGACAACTTCCAAAATTTGAAGATGATTTGTTCAAGATTGATGGCGAAGAGCTTTTTCTTATCCCTACGGCAGAAGTGCCCGTAACCAATCTTTTCAGAGATGAGATTTTGGCAAAAGAAGAACTCCCTATTAAAATGACCTCTTACTCAGCGTGTTTTAGAAAAGAAGCGGGCAGTGCAGGAAAAGACACACGCGGGATGATTCGCCAACACCAATTTGACAAAGTAGAACTAGTGTGCATCACAACACCTGAACAAAGTGAAGCCGTTTTTGAAGAGATGCTCAGCTGCGCATCAGACCTCCTCACCTCTTTAGGACTCCCTCACCGTCATTTGATGCTTTGTGGAGGGGACCTTGGATTTAGTGCAGCAAAAACGGTGGATCTTGAAGTATGGCTCCCTGGACAAAACCGTTACCGTGAAATCAGCTCTGTATCAAATACCTTTGATTTCCAAGCACGTCGGGCTAAAATCCGTTTTAAAGATGAAGGTAAAAACCGTCTTGTACATACACTCAACGGCTCTTCTTTAGCGGTCGGTCGCACACTCATTGCTATTATGGAAAATTACCAAAATGAAGATGGCACAATCGCCATCCCTGAAGTTTTGAAAAAGTACATGTAAGATGGCAGAAGAAGAAGTCGTCATCCTCGAAGCCTCCGCTTTAGATGAAAACTTTGCTCCTATGCAAGATGAGGGAGCACTTGAAGAAGCAGCTGCTGAAAAACTTGAAGAGGAAAATGCCAAACGCCTTCAAGAAAAAGAGAAAAAAAAGCGCACCTTACTCATTCTTGGAGGAGCAGTATTTCTTCTTCTCATTACCATAGGGCTTATCGTTGCTTTGATGACAAAAAAAGAGCCTATTCCAGAGCCTGTTGTTTTAGAAGAAACAACAGAAAAAGTTATCCCAAAACCTCAGTTTTCACCTTCAAAACTTGAAACGATGATCAAAAAAGCCAATCTTTTGTATGAGCAAGGCAATAAAGAAGATGCCTTAAAAATCTATGAACACATCGCAACCTTTAACGAAGCTATCTCCTTTTACAACATCGGTGTTGCGAAGATGAAAGAACAAAACTTTTCAGAAGCACTTGAAGCGTTTAAAAAAGCCATTCAAAACAGAGAACATCGCTGTATCAGCGCCATCAATGCTGCAGTGTGTGCTTTAGAGCTTAAAGATAAAAAGCTTTTTAACTACTATATTGACCTTGCATTTGCATACCTTCCTGAAGAGACCAATGCCCCGCTCTACTCTTACTATGTTGGTCTCGTGCACTATTACAAAAACTTTTATTATGAAGCTTTAAGCGCACTTTCGCATCCCGTTTCTGCGTTTTATAAAGAAGACCAAGACTATATAGCTTCTAAAATTTTAGCCTCTTTATCGCATGATAATGCCGCTACAGAGCTACTACTTCCCATCAAAGCACATGATGATAGTTTTACCCTAGGGCTTCTTCATGCAAAGTTAGGGGAATATCAAAAAGCTAAAAACTATTTTATGACCGCACTCAAAAATCATCGAGAAGATAGCAAAATCAAAATGGCTCTTGCATTGGTAGAAAACAAACTTGGCAATTTAAGCAATGCCGCCTCTTTGATGAGCGAAGTCTCTAAAGTCAGCGACCCCAGCACAAAGCCATTTTATAAAATTCGCTCTACCCTAAAACCTTCGCTATTTGATGTTCAAAAAGCACAAGGTGAATTTGAAAAAGAGTTCTTTTTTAATAATGAAAACACTTACAGTGCTATCTTTTACTATGCTCCATACAAAGTCTTTGATGCCAAGCAAACGATTGATTATATCCGCAAAGGGAGTATGAATATTTTTATTGATGAAATAGGTCCTGCGCTTTCTTATCTTAAAGCCAGTTCGACTATCTCTAAAGTCAATATTGCTATCAGTAAAGGAATTAAAAAAGCTCTTGATTTTCATGTCTATGAAGCCAATGAGATTTTTTTACAAATGGTTGAAGAGTATAAAAATCACTCCATTTTACACTACAATCTAGCCCTGACTTATGCTCAAATGGGTGATTATGCTTTTGCGTATAAGAATTTTTCTAAAAGCTACCATCTTGATAGTAACAACTATCTTGCAGGTGTGTTTGCCCTTATGAGTGGTAACCTTATCGGTAAAGATGTCACTAAACTTGCTGAAGATGTCAAAGAGAGTCTTTCTAAAAATCACGCCTTAGGTGATGATAATCTTTATACATCACTCATTCACCTCACCGATGGAACAGACTTTGCCCTAGCCCGATGGTTGGAAAAAGAGAAAGAAGAGACCCCACTAAGCTTAATGCTTGATACAATTGCAGCACGAAAATTAAATAACGATACCCTTTACCGTCGCAGTTCTCAAAAACTTCAAGCCCTGCTTCCTCGCGACATCCTAGCAAACATCATTGCCTTTAATGTCAAACATTATACTCAGGACATTAAAAGTTTTGCAAAAGCGATTCAAATAGAGTTTAATAACCTCTCGTTAGATTACGATGCTTTTTACTATGGTCCTAAAATTGTCAAAGAACAGTATGTCAAACTTTTACAAATTGGGGGGCTTATTCACCAAAAACGAGACGGTGTACGCAAAAAAATGGAAGAAGAGCGCGTGGACATTGCTTCTATCATGCAAACCTTGGCTTATCTTGAAATTTTTGCCAATCAATTTGAAGAAGCCTTTGTACTGTACAATAAACTCATCGACGATTTTAATAAAAAAGACAGCAATACCATCTTCTTAGCTTCTGTTGCAGCCATTGGTGCAGGACATCCTGAAAATGCAATTGCCTTAATGGAACTCTCAAAACTGATTGATCCTGGCAATATTGAGAGTCGCTATGCACTTGGTTTAGTCTATCAGGAGATGGGAAATTATGAAGCTGCAGTAATTCAATTTCGCAATATTGGAAACATTGGTTTTATTTCAGAATACTTTAGCTTTGATATTCTTAAATAACATTACATGTAAAGAGAAAATTCCTCTTTACATGTAAATAACTCTTTAGATACCTTCTTGCTCTATCTTTTGAACATTTCTAAGACGCTCTTTCATTGACATATAGCTATTGAGCGCACCAATATACGCTTTAGCCGTTGCTAACATCGTATCAACGCTGAGTCCATGCCCCATAATAGCAGGCTTACTCTCATCAAATACCACTTTTACCAATACGCGCGCCATCGCATCTTTACCTTGTGAAACAGCGTCCACTTTATAATCTTTAAGCTCGCCACTCACACCGCACACACGGTCAATTACTTTAAAGATGGCGTCCATCGTTCCATTCCCAATGGCCGCATCTGTGATTTCCTTACCATCATGCAAGATAGTCACTGCAGCACTTGGTACGCCACCTGGGGCACAATCGGAGAGCTGTAACCGCAACAATTCAAACACTTGAGGAATCTTTGTAATCTCTTCTGCCACCAATGCGCGTAAATCATCATCAAAAATCTCTTTTTTCTGATCGGCTAAGATTTTAAAACGATCAAATGCTTCATTAATCTCTTCATCTTTTAATTCATACCCTAACGAACTCAACTTATCTTTAAAGGCATGGCGACCTGAATGTTTGCCAAGAACGATTGAATTTTTATCCAAACCAATGTCTTTTGCACTCATAATCTCATACGTTTCTGTATGTTTTAAAACACCATCTTGATGAATACCACTCTCGTGTGAAAAGGCATTTTTACCCACAATCGCTTTATTGGGCTGAGGCTCAATTCCTGTAATTGAAGAAACAAGCTTACTCGTTGGATAAATCTCTTTGATATTAATATTTGTCTCATAACCACCAAAGTGATCTTTTCGTGTACGAAGCGCCATCACAATCTCTTCTAATGCCGCATTTCCAGCACGCTCACCCAAACCATTAATGGTACACTCCACCTGACGTGCACCATTTTCAATACACGCTAAAGAATTAGCAACAGCTAGTCCTAAGTCATTATGATTGTGCACCGAAATAATGGCTCGTTCTCCTACAAAATCTGCTAATGACTTAATGATAGAACCCATCTCGGTTGGTAAACGGTATCCTACGGTATCGGGAATGTTCAATGTTGTTGCCCCTGCATTGATAACAGCATCCAACACCTCTTTCATAAAGCTCACATCACTTCGCCCTGCATCTTCACAGCTAAACTCAACATCGTCACAAAACGTCTTTGCGTACTGCACCGCTTCCACCGCTTTTTTAATCACTTGCTCAGGTGTCATTTTAAGCTTATATTGCATATGAATAGGACTGGTTGCAATAAACGTATGAATACGGTTCATTTTTGCTTTTGAAACCGCTTCACCTGCAGCTTTAATATCTTTTTCCAAAGCACGTGCTAAAGAACAAACACGACTCTTTGTTATAGCTTCTGCAATGCGTGCAATTGCATCAAAATCACCTGGACTTGCCGCAGCAAAACCTGCTTCAATAACATCAACACCCAATTTTTGTAACTGCAGTGCAATTTGGATTTTTTCTTCGGTATTCATCGAGGCACCAGGGCTTTGTTCGCCATCGCGTAATGTGGTATCAAATATTATAATTTTATTGTTATTCATTTTATATCCTTTAGTGTATTAAATTAATTAAAAAAAAGAAAAATAAGGGGTTAGAGGAAGAGTAGAGGTTGCAGGAGAGCGTTTTTGATCTCAATTTTAGGCAAAATTTTGATCGATTTCATAATACCAATATCGACGCTGTTCATCGCTTCTCCTTTATAAAATTATCTTTAAATATTTTTTATTCACTTAAAGTGGATGTATTATACTCAATTTTTTGGAAATTTTGCAACGACAACATTATAAATAGCACGGATAAGCCCATACATCAAATACATCGTTACTAAAAAAGCACCTACCTCAATAGGATAAAGATAAAGGCATGAAAAGAAAACCACTAAGTAGACTAAAATGCGAATCAAATTTCCTTTTTTTAAATCTACTTTTTTAAAGCTTGGATAGCGAATATTGCTCACCATCAAAAAGGATAATGTTCCAAGCCCTACAAGCATAACCCATTCAAAACCACCTAAAAAGGTATGTTCTAAATAAAGAAGCGTCCACATGGCAACAACAACAGCTGCAGTAGGAATAGGCACACCAATAAATACGGACGGTTCGGTTGATCCTATCATCACATTAAAGCGAGCCAGTCGAATCGCACCGAAAACAACATACATTGCACATAACAAAGAGCCCAATTTTCCATACATGTGCCCGACTGTAAAATAAAAAAGCATTGCAGGTGCAACGCCAAAAGCGACAATATCGGCTAATGAATCAAACTCCGCACCAAATTTACTTGTTGCATTGGTCATGCGTGCAACTCTGCCATCCAATCCATCAAAAATCAAAGAGAGTAAAATATACATAGCGGCTTTTTCAAATTGACCATTTGAAGATGCGATGATACTGATAACACCTAAAAAAGCACTTGCTGCAGTAAAAAGATTGGGGAAGATATAAACCAATTGAATTTTATTTCCATTGCCGTTAAACATCATTTACCTTCATATGCAAAATATCCAAGCACGCTCTCACCTGCTTTAACTTCATCATTCAGTACCACTTGTATCCGTGTATTAAGTGGAAGTAAAAGCGCAACTTCTCCATCGTTTAAAAAAGCAAAACGCTCAGAACGTTTTAATCCACCCATTTTTTCAAAAAGTTGAATTTTTTGAGACAGCACCCCTGCATAAAGAACCATCTTCATCTCTCCATGAAGACCTTTACATGTAAGAACGACTTTTTCACGAAGCGCTTTTGATAAATGCGATGCCCCAGACAAAGGAAGTCCAAATCGCTTTTTAATTTCCAGTTTATTTATCATCATAGGCGCACGAAGAACGCCAACGTCAACAATGCGTTTGCGAATCACAACGCGTAACCACTCTTTGCCATCGTTAGCATTTACTTTCGAGATAGCACTCACTTGCCCATCCATCGGTGCTATTATCGCATGCGAATCCTCTTCAACATCTAAGCGCTCAGGATTGCGATAAAACAGTAACGTGACGATAAAGAGTCCAAAGAAAATCCATGCCATGAAAGAGAGAGCATAGGCACATAAAAAGACCATCAAAACAATGGCTATTTGATTCCATCCCTCTTTGGCAATAATTTGTGTGGTTGTGTACGAACGCATCACGCTTGAGTGTCTTCTTTAGGCTTGTGATCTGATTTTGGAAGATGCTGTAATTTAGACTCCATTGCATTTTCTTGCTCAAAACCAGCAATCAATTCACGCAAATGTTCACCATCAATTGTTTCATGTTCATTTAAACTACTCACTATTCGCTCAATGCATCCACGGTACTCAACTAAACGCTCTTTGACAATCGCATAGCGATCTTCAAGAGTTTGTTTAATATGATCATCCAATTTTTGTGCCATACTATCACTATAATCTTTTGTTGTTCCACCATTTAAGAATGTATTACGCTGTTTTTCCAAAACCATCAACCCAGCAATGTCACTCATGCCATAAATACCCGCCATCGATTTAATAATATCAGTGGCTCGCTCTAA